>JASFGN010000518.1:0-3462 GCA_050123735.1 Desulfobacterales bacterium
TTTTACTGTTACACATCTCGGTGAGTTCAGGGAGTGCCTTTCCGGGTTTTCCTTGCTTAAAGCCTCCGCTATATCCCATTAACAGGCTTCTTTCTATTTAGTGGAGGCTTTTTTATATCCAATCATACTTTTAAAATCAATATTTTCGTGCTTTCGTGATATACATATTTTCCGAAATATGGTTTTGTCTGTTGTTCACCTACATCTAACCCTTACATGTTTATGCCGGGATACGTCCTATGAAAGAAGAATTAATCGATCTATTGTGTCAAAAGTCCTTCAAATTCAGCCAGGAGCCGATTTATAAACTGGTGTCGGGCCGTATGAGTCAGTTTTACGTCAATTGCAAACCGGTTACACTTTGCGCCAGGGGCATGTTCCTGGCAGGGCACCTGTTATTTGAAGCTATCAAAGACGACGATGTCACCGCAATTGGCGGCCTGACTTTTGGCGCCGATCCGCTGGCAGTCGCTACGGCCTTTGCCTCCGAATTAAAGGCCAGACCGATCAATGCTTTCTCCATTCGTAAGACCCGCAAAGATCATGGGATGATTCGCTGGATTGAAGGTGATATTCAACCGGGTGAACGGGTGGCCATTATTGATGATGTGGCCACAACCGGCGGCTCCACCATAAAAGCCATTGAACGGGCCCGCGCCGAGGGCCTTGAAGTTGTCAGGGCGGTGATTTTAGTTGATCGGCAGGAAGGTGGCGTCGATAACATCCGCAAGCATGTACCGAATGTCTCTAGTATTATTACCCGGGACGAGCTAATTGAGCGGTACAGAATCCTCAAAGATCAATAATTTGGCCTGATTAAACTGTGGGGTAGGTCGCTAAGATGTAGCGGGAGTAATGGAGTATTGGAGCGCTGGAGTAATGGGAACAACTTGAATGATTGCAATTGGTTTTACCAACACTCCATTACTCCAATATGCCACCACTCCATTATTCAGGTATGTAAGTGGCACACGCATCATCGGATTCCCAGGCCGTGACTCGGCTAATGCGGATCGAAGGGTCATCGATTTTGGTTTGAAGTTCAGTGGCCACAAAATAAGCAATATTTTCCGATGATGGTTTCCCGTCGGGTATATAATCAAGCTCGTTTAAAAATTTGTGATCCAATTTTTTGATCACATCCGCCAGATGGGCTTTAATCTCCCCGAAATCCATCAACACACCACCGGCATTTAATTTGTCTCCAATGACATTTACCTCGACCTTCCAATTGTGACCGTGCATATTTTCACATTTAGACCCGACCATTGTTAGTTGATGGGCCGCGGCAAAGCGTGTGACGACTTTTAGTTCAAACATGTCATTAACCCAAAAAAAGGAGCCAAAATTTGAAAACTAGCCGGTTGCTTTATTGGCATTTCCTTTAAGGATATTTTTTAGTTTGTGAGAAATTTTTTTAGACTCGAGTTTGGCAAATTCCTTTAAAAGCACTTCCTGCTTTTTGGTAAGATGGGTTGGTGTCTTAATAGCGACCTGGATGATTTGGTCACCCCGTCGGGCTGTTCTTAACGATGGAATGCCTTCTCCATGAAAATAAAAAATATCACCCGGCTGCGTGCCTTTTGGAACCTTCAGCGTTTTGTCACCGTTTAAGGTCGGTACGCTGATTTTATCGCCCAGAGCAGCTTGGACAAATGATATCGGGATCTCACAAATGATATCGGTATCCCGCCGTTTGAAGAACTCATGCGGCTCGACATGGATAAAAACATATAAATCACCGGGGGGGCCACCGAAGAAACCCGGCTCGCCCTCTCCGGTCAGGCGCAACCGTGAGCCGTTATCGACGCCGGCCGGGATTTTGACCGCAACTGTTTTATGGACCATTACCTGGCCCGCACCCCGGCACTGTGGACAGGGATGCGGGATAATCTGACCATTACCCCGGCATGTCGGACATGCGGTACGGACCGTAAAAAAACCCTGACTGCGGGACACCTGGCCGGCGCCGTTGCAATGCCGGCAACTTTCCGGCTCGGTGTCTTTTTCGCAGCCATTGCCGCCGCAATCGGGACAGATTTCCCGCTTTTCGATTTTGATCTCGGTTTCGGTACCAAACACCGCCTCCATAAACTTAAGATTCAGATCATACCGTAAATCCGCCCCGGGCATAGCCCGGCTTCTTGAGCGTCGGCGGGACGTGAAACCAAAAAAATCCTCGAAAATATCGCCGAAGCTGGAAAAGATGTCTTCAAAGCCGCCAAAGCCGCTGAAACCGGTATTCTCGAGGCCCGCATGTCCGTACTGGTCATAAAGAGAGCGTTTTTGCGGATCCCGCAGGACTTCATATGCCTCAGCAGCTTCCTTGAATTGCTCTTCTGCTTTTTTGTCGTTTGGATTTCTGTCCGGGTGGTATTTCAATGCCAGTTTTCGGTAGGCGGCTTTTAATTCGGCGTCAGATGCGTTTCGGCTGACATTTAGAATCTCGTAATAATCCCGTTTGGTACTCATAACAATTTCCAATTAACCCATCGCAAAGTCTTCCATCAATGAAAGTGTAAACTGGAGATATGCGTTTTTGTAATCTTGGAATAATGGAATCGTGGAACATTGGAATAATGGGTTTATAATGAATCTGATCCATCAAATCTTACCGCAAACCGCTGCCATTTTTCCAATATTCCAGCATTCCACCATTCCATGCGGGCAAGGGCCCGCATTTTGATTTAAAGTAATGCAAGTATGTTTGATGTCAATTTAGCGGTTTGATAATCTTTTCTGGGTGCGTGTACTGAACAGAAAGAGCACAACGGTCAGGCTCATAACAGCTGCTCCCAGAGGGAACGCAGCTTTCAGTTGATATACATCCATCATCAGGCCGCCGACTAAAGAGCCGCAGAGCATTCCCAGACTGTGCGCCAGCGTCAAAATGGCCATTACAGATCCCATCGAGTCGGTTTCGCTGCCTTTCAGGACGCCAATGGCCATCAAAGCCGGTACGCAGATGCCACCGCCAATGCCAAAAAGAATGCAGGCCCAGATCAGTCCTGTCAGGTCCGGCACCCATTCAAACGCAAAAATGGCCCCCGCAACGATCAGTCCTCCGGACGCCACCATCCAGCGCTTGTTGATTTTGTCGGCCAAATAGCCCATGGGTATATGCAGTACGCCACTAACCAGCACGCCCAGCATGATGAGTATGCCGATGGCCGAACTTGAAGCATTATATTTAATTTTGGCATACAGTGGCAGAAAGGTCCAGATAATTCCGATGCACAGGATATGCGAAAACCGGAAAAGAAAAATACTGGCAATATCCCGATTCGAAAATAGCGTTTTCCATTCGACCGGTGATTTTCCGCTGCTGAGATATTTTTCTGAGCGGGCTGGCGGCAGTAAAAAAAGACTCAAAAAAAATCCGATGAGGGCCAGCAGCCCCATACAGGCAAATGAGGTTTGTAGACTGAAACGGTCATGGATGACACCACCTAAAAAGGGTCC
>JASFGN010000519.1:0-3449 GCA_050123735.1 Desulfobacterales bacterium
ATCGACGAGTCTTTTGGTATTTCCACTGCTGCGTCCACCGACCACGATAACGGCATCCACCGATTCGGCCAATCGTTGAACCTCCGCCTGGCGGCGCTCGGTCGAGTCACAAATGGTCTCAAATACCTGATAGTGCGGGTGGTTTTCGGTCGCCCAGTTTTTGACCGTCTGCCATAAATGGGTGTTGAGCGTTGTCTGAGCGACGATGATGGCATTTTCAAATCCGGGAAGGGCCTGCAGCTCAGCCAGGTTTTTGACGACATAACTTTTATCACCGCCATACCCGCGCAATCCGATAATTTCCGGATGGTTACGGTCACCTACGATGATGATCGCATACCCCTTCCTGGCATGCATCTTTATAATTGTTTGTACTTTGATGACCCGGGGGCAGGTCGCATCAATGACCTTAAAGCCCACTTCTGCGAGCCGGTCCTTTGTTTCCGGTGGCACACCATGAGCCCGGATGAGCACTGTTCCGGAACCTTCAGCCGGCGGCTCATTAAAGGCGGATATGCCTTTTTCCTCTAAAATCTCTAAAACCTGGGGGTTGTGGATCAGGGGGCCGTAAGTTGAAATCGGATGCTGGTGCTCATCGGGGGCATCGAGCACCATTTCAACCGCACGGCGAACGCCCATGCAAAATCCGGATGTTTTGGCAATAATGATTTTCATCTCAAAGTTTTTTAATTTTGAAGCGGTTGCGCCGCTGTCTTTTCGATAATCTGCGGGCGGGGCCTTTTTTTTTCGTGGTCGGGGTCCAACCGCTGTTATCGTCGGTTTCGTCTTCGTGGCGGTCGAAACGGCCCGCCATTTCGATTTTGGCCTCAAATTGCTGTGCGCTGATGGTGGCCGCACCGCAGGCGGCCGCATAATCGACGACGTCCCGATCGGAGCTGACGACCAATGCTTTTTCACGTTCGCGGGACGCCATGCGTTTGATTACTTCGTCAGCCGATGTCCGCTTTGGTGAAAATCGAATCGAAATCCCTTTTTGCCGGTGGCGTTGGTGGGAAAAAGCCGGACTGCTCTGACCATCAAAGACCACCGTTATCGGATGATGCCTGATTTTGCGATAGGCCGCCAGCTTGTCAACCAGTGCCTCACGGCCCAGAAGAAGGTCCTGCTCGTCCAGCCGGCTTAAAGATGGGGATTGTCTGATAAGATTATATCCATCTATTATGATATGGAGCGACATAGCTCTTCTTAATATTTTTAATGTGCTTGCCGAAACCTATAAATTGCAAATACCAAAACACAAATATCAAATAAATTCTAAATCTCAAAATTGAAAATATCAAAACTGTTTAGGACATTGAAAAATTGAGATTTGGAATTTATTTGAGATTTGATGCTTGTAATTTGGGATTTAAGAGAATTTTTTAGAAGAAGATATATTAAACCAATCATGCTTTGCAAACTATATGACGGGCGGAATGCTAGAATTTGGTTTGTTGTAAGCGGCCGATCAGGCGGTCCAGGTCATCATTGCTGTAAAATTCGATTTCGACTTTGCCTTTGAGGCCGCGTCGCTTGATGGTGACTTTGGTGCCAAAATGGCGTGAGAGCTCTTCAGCCAGGCCGAGCAAATAATGATCTTCAACGCTTTTCCTGCTGGCTTTCGGTTTTTTCTTCTCCCCTTTCAAAGCGCGCACAAGATCTTCGGTTTCCCTTACCGACAGTCCCTTTTTGACGACCGAGCGCCAGGCCGCCAGCTGCTGGGTGGGGTTTGGTGTGCCCAGCAGCGCTCTGGCATGACCCATTGAAAGGTCTCCTTTCTGGATGCTCGTCCGAATGGCCTCGGGCAATTGTCGGAGCCGCAAAAAATTGGCGACCGTCGAGCGGCTTTTGCCCACCCGCGTGGCAGCCTCATCCTGGGTCAGATGGAATTCGATGATCAGACGATGATAGGCTTCAGATTCCTCCATGGGATTGAGGTTGGCGCGCTGGATGTTTTCAACAATCGACAATTCCAGTAATTTGGAATCGGTGATGCGTTTGATGATAACCGGCACCTGGGTCAACCCGGCCCTTTTGGCAGCGCGCAGTCGTCTTTCGCCGGCAATCAGCTCATAGGCGTCATTTTCTTCGCGGACGAGAAGCGGTTGCAGAATGCCCTGCTCCTTGATCGATTGACTGAGTTCCTCTAATTCGGCTTCGGGAAATTGCTGGCGGGGTTGAAAGCGGTTGGGTTGTATGCGTTCAATATCACAATAGAAAAAATCCCTGGGTGGTTCTGCCGACTTCTCCATTTCGGGTATGAGCGCGCCCAAACCTCTACCGAGGGCCTGTTTTTTACGTTTGATCGGGCCGGCACTCGACTTATTCGCTTCTTTTTTCTTTTGCATACTGTTCCCCGGAAATTGGCATTTTTAGTAAAAACTTCTTTGTGCTTGCTGAACTAGTATCGTGTCCCAGAAATAATTTTCAGAAAAGAGCCGGCCATGTTATTTTCTGTCCCCGCATGGCGGGATTTCGCTTCTGATTTGTGAAAATTAATGTGCTCAAAAGGCGCTATGAATAGCTAAGTGCCGGTGCCCCGATAAGTGTGGGATTCAACCTTCAAATAACAAATAACGAATAAAAAATGATCCCCGATTGGGCCCAGCCCCAATTGGGGCATTAATTGTTCAGGATTTCTTTTGCCAGCTCAAAATAGCTCCGGGCACCCGCGGAAGTGGCATCATAAAGCAGAATGGGTTTGCCGAAGCTCGGTGCTTCGCTTAATCGGACGTTGCGGGGTACCATCGTCTTAAATACAAGCGCCTCAAAATATTTTGCGGCCTCTGCTGCGACCTGATGCGCAAGATTGGTCCGCTTGTCAAACATGGTTATTAATATGCCGGCAATGGTCAAGTTCGGATTGAGGTTGCTTTTGATGCGCTTGACCGTATTGAGAAGCCGTCCCAGGCCCTCAAGGGCGTAATATTCGGCCTGAAGCGGAATTAAGACGGAATCGGCAGCCGTGAGCGCATTAATCGTCAACAGGCTTAATGACGGCGGGCAGTCGAGAAAAATAAAGTCAAATTCCTGGTTAAGGCCTGAAATCAGATTCCTGAGGGCCTTTTCCCTTTCGGGATTGGACATCATTTCAACCTCAAATCCGATCAATTCGACATCTGAAGGAATCACTTTCAGGGTGGCAATTTCACTATCCACGATCAAGTTCGCGGCGCCGGCGCGACCCAGCATTCCATGGTAAAGCGTTTTTTCGAGACGCGATCGATTGATCCCCAGACCTGAAGTGGCATTGGCCTGCGGGTCGCAATCGATCAGCAATGTCTTTTTTTCTGAAACGGCCAAAGAGGCTGCCAGGTTTACTGCTGTGGTTGTCTTGCCGACACCCCCTTTCTGGTTGGCGATACAGATAATTTTTGCCATAATTGGGATGCTCTAACATAAAATTTTGGGTTTGAAAAGAACTTTAGAATAGTGTAATAATACCAGAA
>JASFGN010000520.1:0-3444 GCA_050123735.1 Desulfobacterales bacterium
ATTACCGGAACGCACATCAAAAAACCGGTTCACCTCGAGGTTCAGCTTTTTTTTGATCTTGGAAACCGCACCGGATATGGTGGTTTTTAGAACCGTTTTCATCTGATCGACCCGGTCCTGATGCTCCATTAGCCGCTGGATCAGTTCCTGAGCGCTTTCTGAATCACGCGCGAGGATATCCTGGTTGATACCGATCCAATTTTCCATTCCGGATACAATTACGTTGAGACGTTCCAGATGGTTTTTCAACAACACCGCACCCCGCGTGCTGCCAAGCTTTGAATCAAGCGTTGCTCTGAACTGTATCGTTTCCTGGTTTGAAAATCCGATTAACTCCGTCTCGGCTTGCCATTGTTGCATTCGGAGCTGATCTTTTTCTGACAGCGCCAAATCGGGTGATGAAAACAAATTGAATAAGGCTGAAAAGGTATATACCTCCGGATCGGGTTTGATCAGAGCCAGCTCTTCTTTTACTTTGTTAACCAGCGTCTGAAGCTCGCGCATGGATTCGTGTTCACTGAAATCGCAATTAATAACAAATAGAATGTTATCCAGAATACCCATTTTTTTGATGATGGATAAAAACTGGATATCCGCCTGGCGCAAGCCGGTGCGGCTGCTGATCACATACACAATCAAATGCGTGAGCAATAAGTAATCCTGTATCATCGACAGGTGCATGGGATTTGAACTGTCGCTGCCCTGGCAATCTGCAATTTCGATATTGGTCGCAAAAGCATCTGATGGAATTTGCAGTTCAACGTCTTTCAGGTAAACCGCGAGATTTTCATCTCCCACGAAGCTTTTGTGCTCAGAAAAACTTTGAGCGTCATAGTTCCGGGTGGTGTTTTGGGTCGAAATAATATCGCAAACCCTGTCATACCCCCTGATATATGAGGATAAAAGGACGTTGTTAATGTTGCGGGTATCGTGTGAAATCAGCTGGTCAGCGCTCAATAGCTTTAGGGCCTGCTCAATCTGCTCACGCTCCTCGGCCCTGCGGATATCCAGCCCTGAATCCGTGCGACGCCACTCCAGTGTCGGGAAAAGAACCAGCGCCTGTTCCATTTCAGCATTGATCTCATCCCATGATTTGAAAAAAAGCTTTGCGCTCAACTGTTTACCGTTGCGCACCCGGGTGACGATGGATGTGATCACGCCGGCGCCTCTTTTTAAATAATCGCCCTGCAGGATTGAGTTGAGAAATGTGCTCTTGCCTGATTTTATCGGTCCGGCGACCGCCACACGCATCATATCTTCCGACATTTGATCCGGAAGTCTCCGACAGGTCCTGGCCCAGTCGGCAAATCGCGATTCATCCATCCCGGGCAAAGATTTCGCCTTGGATATCAATGATTGAATGTCTTCATTGACCTTTAAAATTTCATCTTTCAGATAATGATAGTTGTCCATACGGTTGCTATATCTTCATTGTTTTTCATTCAAAGTTCAGGTCATACAATCTGTCAGCCCTAAAGTCAAAAATAATTTCAGGTACCGCTCCTTGGCTGCCACTCGTGGTGGCCCGTCGGGCAGCTTGCTTCGGCTCGACGGGGCTCGTCACAGACTGGCATCTGGCGCCTGGCTATAATGATCCGCTCGACATTCAGATAAAGGCGAGCGGCCGGTGGCCAGCATAAATTCGCCCGGCAATTCAACTCAATTGAATATTTTCGAATAGCCCTTGCCGGTGTTTTTCGATTTGAGCCTTCATGGTCTCGACATGTTCCGGGCGGGCATCATTTTGCCAGCCGGGATAACCGCCGCGCCAGACATATTTGATCAGTTCCTGAAAAGTGTGCCGACTGAATTTATAAACACCAATATCAACTTCACCGGAGCGCCGGTCCGCGGCAACGGGTATCTGAATGTTGAGCGCATATCCTGAGATCATTTCCCGCACAATAGCCTGGTTGAGAAAGCCCCTGGTTCTTTGTTTGAAGGCTTCAGGCTTTTCCGGAAAAGGATAGCGTCGGTATAATTCGCCGATGAACCCGGTGTAACGGATTCCATAGATGGCACCCATTAAATCCCCAATTTTGGCGCGGTCTTTTATAAAGTAAACCGGCCATTTGGTTCGATATTCATTGGCATCGATACCTTCTGCCATTGCTATGATATGTTGACAAAAATCAGATCCAAATAAGAAGTACTTTTCTAAAAGCAACATGTCCGAATCGATATTAAAAAAGCCAAATGCAATCGTGCCATGACTGAGCGATTCAAAAGCGAGCGGCATTAATTTTCACCTAATTGGGGTTAGAACAAAATCATGAAATAGTCATTCCCCTCAGAAACTCAAGGAGTTACCCTATGCCTCCCGCAAAAAAAAACGCCACTTGCACATCATGTCATCCGGATGTGGATCCGGCGGGGCAAACAGGCACTCAACCTGTATGCGTTCGTCAATTTCGCGGGCAAAACTGGAAAATTCTTCCCGGTGCATGGCTTTGCAAGCATACTCATCCATTCCCCGTTTAATTCTGGCCGTCTGTGTCGGACAGGAGGAAACATGGACCATAACCTCATCCGAAGATTCGGTAATTTGATAGCCGACCAGAATGCACCAGGGAAAATACTTAAGCGCTTTAACAAAACCCGATAGACCCTGCTCTTCGATATGAAAACGCTTTTGCAAATCCTTGGCTGCCATTGCCGCCACCCGGCCCCATACCATTTCATTCAAGCGGTCTGCTGTGGGCTCATCATATTGTTCGCTGATGTTGATATACCAGAACGCATCGATGACACGGTAATGCCACAGCAGGAATTCAATATAGCTTCGCAGATCCTCTTTTTCCATTTTGTCAAATATTTGAAGATCCATAGACGCATCCTTTCATTCTGACTGCTCGTGAAATCTGAGCAATCCGGTAAATAAGGAACCGATGGCAATCAGCCCGCCGCAAATCATGATTCCCAGAGCAAAATTGCCTTTATCGCCTAGAAAACCGATAAAAATCGGCGCCAAACCACCACCGGTCACAAAAGCCAGCGGTACAATCAGTGAAACCGCTATATTTCTGAAACCGGGTGGCACGATTGAAGACATGGCGGCAAACCCGGCCGGAAAAAAGCATACGGCAACCAGCGGTTGTAAAAAAACAAGGTAGCGTATGATCGAGCTTGAGGCAATGCCCAGAAAAAAAGTCATCACACCGGCAACGAGCAACACAATTTTTAGCGTTCTTTGCGGCCCAATGCGATCGGTTGCCCATCCGGCGATAAAAGCCATTAAAACACTGGGTATCCGGGAAAATGCAATCAATGTATTGGCGACATTGCGATCAATACCGTGCTCTGAGACCAGGTAGAGCGGCAACATGGTATAAAGGCCCAGGGTGCCTATGACACCCAGGCTAAACATCAGCACCATCAACCAGAAGGATAAATTGCCAAACAGCTGACCCAATGCGCCAAAACCGGGCGCCTCGCCCTTAAAAT
>JASFGN010000521.1:0-3423 GCA_050123735.1 Desulfobacterales bacterium
ACATGCTGGTGGCATCGATTTGATTGACGCCCCAACCGTCCGATATCATGATAATGACATTTTTAATTCCCTTATTTTTTTTTGCAAAAGCGGTAGTTGCGGCAAAGGCTAATGCCAGTACGGTCATTACGACCAGTCCATATTTTAAATATCTCATTTTATCCTCCTTCAAATTTTTGTTCTCGTTCTGCTGGGTTTTACGAATTGTTATAAATCATAAAATCCAATAAAAGACTTGCTTAAATCGGTTTTCATCACCTCCTTTCCCTAAAAATGTATAAGCCCGAACCAAAAGCTTCTGAAGCTTTTGGTTCGGGCTTTTCGGTACCAATCAGGCCGACAAAGTACCCGGTTCAGCCATCGGATTTGCATTTCAGGTGGGTTAACAACAGAACAGGATATTCACTGGTGCCCACCTGAAAATGATGTTGTTACGAACACTAATAGATAACTATTGGAAGAAAATTAAAGGTAAATTAGAAATAGATTTAAAGCCGATGAGATTACTAGGAAATAGTAAAAGCGATCGCCTTTACGGCATTCGTTTTTCAACGACATCGCCTTAATCACCTAAAGGATATCCGGCGACAAACCAAATTTTAATCGGATCCTAACACCATTCTAACAGAATTACTCTTATTATCAACAGTTTAGTCGATTTGTACGGGTTATACTCAAGCTGGAATGGGTCAAAAGAATAGAAACAGCATTATTTTTGAGTTTGATAAAAGCAGCTAAAATTAACCTGATTTTAAATCGAGAACCTTATCATGCCTACCAATAAAAAGTGCCCGAAGTGCAGCGCAGATGCAGTTTACAAGTTCGGAAAAACCAAAAACGGCAAGCAGCGTTACAGGTGCCAGGTATGCAATCGGCAATTTATTCACGGCAAAAGCAGATTGGAAGTCAAAAAAAGACCCGCTTGCCCCAACTGCGGCAAGCCGATGCACGTTTATACGCGGGCTGATTCGTATATCCGCTTCCGATGCTCAGATTATCCTACGTGCAAAACATTCCATAAGTTGACAAAATCGGAACCTCTGGTTGCCGAATTATTAGATTCATTTGCCTTGCTGACCCGGAAAAAATAAAGCGTTCCCACCGCCGCCCCTTTCCTCTTGACCGATATTTTAATTTTATCTCAGGTTATTTGCGCTGTATGGTGTCGCAAAATGGTGGATTATTCGATGATCTTATTCAATTATATAAATAAAATTAAGATCTTAAAAAAAATAGGGCCATACCGCTGAGCGCTGGATGGCCGCAAAATTTGTTAATTTTTTATGTGTTTCCTAACAAAATTCTAACAATTTTCGATTAGATTATAGCCAGATCAGAAGTAGGTAAAAGCTGAAAATTTTTCTGGACTTCTTTTGCTCACTTGCATAATTCATATCCTGCCCTGCAAAAAGTTGGAACATCGAGTTGGGGTTCAGACTCGCGATTATTAACCGGTAAGATCCGTTCTCGGAGGGGGACACAATGATCTCAAACAATTGCGACTTTTCTCATTTTGTTGCGGCCATCAAGGATAAAACCTATGACGACATCATCTATTTGGCCGATCAGGAAGCAACTGCCGCAGAACGCATTTTTTTTCGAAACAATTCAGACAACAATGAACGAAAAAAATGTGGTCAAAAATACGCAGCGATTTTAAAGAAACTGATTGTCTACATGCGCTCCAATGTCAGACCTCAAAATAGCGAGGATGAATACGTTGAGTTGTTTGCCATGATTCTCGATAGTATCAATTCAACTGAAAAGATCTTAGAAGCTTAGCCATCGCTACAATTAATATTAAATCCGATTGACCCCGTCAAAAAACGACCGCTTCTCAAATCGCTCCACCACAGAGCTATCTGCAGAGAGACAAGCCTTTCAGATCCAAACTCGGCGGTGTTTATCATCAAAAATTAACCCTGTCCTCACATTAATCTAATCTCGTCCGCCTACTTTCAACCCAATTCCATTTTCCCTGTCGGTTATGCATGTCGCCATGCCTTTCCGAGGGCGTCTTACGAGATCAAAATGCTTAAATTACAACATCTGTGCAAACATTTCGGCAAGGTCAAAGCGGTCGATCGGGTAAATCTGACCATCCAATCCGGTCAGATGGTCGGCATCATCGGGCGCTCGGGCGCCGGCAAATCCACCCTCCTCAGATTAATCAATCGACTTATCGATCCCTCCTCGGGAAAAATCGAATTCGACGGCGCCGATATCGGCCAGTTAAAAAGGCGCGCGCTTCTAAAGTGGCGCATGCGCTGCGCCATGATATTTCAGCAATTTAATTTGGTCAGTCGTCTGGATGTCCTCACCAATGTCCTGGTAGGTCGCCTGGGCTATCATGCAACCATTCCCACCCTGTTAAAAATTTTCTCAAAGCCGGAAAAGGCCATGGCCATCCAGGCATTGGATCAGCTGGATATGGCAGCTACCGCCCTGCAGCGGGCCGATACGCTTTCCGGGGGGCAGCAACAGCGCGTTGCCATCGCCCGGGCCCTGGTGCAGGAGCCGCATCTGATCCTGGCGGATGAACCGATTGCCTCACTTGATCCACACAATGCCACGCTGGTGATGGAAGCCCTCAAGCGCATCAACCAGGAAGTGGGCATCACCATCATCTGTAATTTACACCACCTGGCCACCGCGCGCTCATATTGTGAGCGCATCATCGGCATGCACGCCGGCCGCATCGTTTTTTACGGCCCGCCTTCCGAACTAACCACTGAAAAGGCGCTCGAGGTATACGGTACAGAAGGTGACAGCGAGGAGCTCAAACAGGCGCTGGGAGAGGGGCCGGTTCAAAAAGAAGATGAACCCGCATCTCGGGTAGCCGTTGCCTCCGGCTAAGGTTTCGCACAAAAGGCAAGAAAACCGGATAAACCGAATGCGTTGCGAATGTTACTGCTCAATCAGCCGTTTAGTGAACAACGGATTCATTTAAATAAAATATTTAAAGGAGGAAAAAATGAACAACTTTAAAAAGATGTTACCGATTGGGATTGTGGTTGCATGTCTGATGGTGGCATGTTTGACACCGGCCCTGGCCGCTGACTGGCGCCAGCAGCATTCGGAAATTACCATGGGCGTGATTACCGAAGAAAATGCCGAAGACCGTGCCAAGCGTTGGACCCCCACGCGCGATTACCTGTCCAAAGAGCTGGGCGTACCGGTCAAATGGCGGGAAGCCACTGATTATGCCGGCATCATCGAAGCCCTCAAAGCCAAAAAAGTAGAGCTGGCCTGGTTTGGCCCGGCGTCCTTTGCCCGTGCCTGGATTGTGACCGATGGACAGGCCGTACCGCTGGCGGCTGAAATCGATAAGGATGGCGGCTTCGGCTATTTTGGCGTCATCATCGTTAAAAATGACAGCCCCTACAAATCGATTGACGATTTGAAAGGAAAACGGTTCGGGTT
>JASFGN010000522.1:0-3420 GCA_050123735.1 Desulfobacterales bacterium
TCCGAAATAGAGCATTTGACGCTGGATGAACACAGTCCGGCCGAGCAGGCCGCCCTGGATGCGCTGGTCAATGCACTAAAAGGCAAAGTCATCGGGGTCCAGGTGGCGACGATCTTCCAAAAATTTGCCGATCAGTATCTGGGCGAGCATTCAGAAATTCGCATCTATGACTTTCAGTACACCGTCGACCTGGAGTTATACCAGGGTCGTCTGGATGCGCTGGTCGGGGATATGGCCTACTGGGCACCGGTGCTTAAATCCGAACAGGGCAAGGAGTATAAAATAATCGGGCCCCAGATGACCGGCGGGCCTTTTGGCAGCGGTATCGGCGTGGCCGTCCGCAAAAAGGATCAGGCGCTGGCCGATATGTTTTCAACGGCCATTGACGCAGCGCTGCGCGACGGAACCGTTAAAAAACTGTCCATCGAGTGGTTTACATTCGACACTTCAGCACCGCAATAACGGTTTTAATGATAGAACCCTGACTGAATTCGCTTATTCATTCTAATTACAGGAAAGCCGTATGTCTCAGGTTGTGGCCTATTTTCCGCTGATTCTGAAAGGAATGCTGCTGACCGTAGAAGTGGCCTTATTATCCCTGCTGATTGCGATTTTACTCGGATTGCTCGGTGCGGTGGCCAAGCTTTCCAAATCCCGCATTGCCAGAGCGATCGCGGGCGCCTATACCACCATCATCAGGGGCATACCCGATCTGGTCCTGATGACCCTTATCTTTTTCGGCGGCCAGATTCTGGTCAACAATCTCGGTGAAAAACTGGGCTGGGATTATATCGATGTGGATCCGTTTATCGCGGGCGTCCTCACCATCGGTTTTATATTCGGTGCCTATTTCGCGGAGTCCTTTCGGGGCGGGATCTTAGCAGTCGCCCGGGGAGAAATCGAGGCCGGATTCGCCTTTGGCATGACGCCGCTGCAGGTCTTTTTCCGGATTACCCTGCCCGCCATGGTGCGGCATGCCCTGCCGGGAATCGGCAATAACTGGCTGGTGATGGTCAAGACCACTGCGCTGGTTTCGGTGATCGGCCTGCAGGATATGGTTTACAACGCCGGCCTGGCCGGCGGCTCCACCCGCAAACCGTTTACCTTTTTTTGCGTGGTGGCCTTTTTGTTTCTGGTCATTACCGGCTTTTCCGATGTCGGCATGCGATGGCTGGATAAAAAGTACAGTGTTGGGGTGCGCAAAGCTTAGCCCGCATTTTTCGTAAATATTTTTTCTTTTAGAAAAAAATATGGATTTTCAGGTCATCATAGATAATTTGCCGTTGTATCTGCAGGGGCTGCGAACCACCATTGTCCTGGTGTTTGCCTCGCTCATACTGGGACTGGTCCTGGCGATACCGATTGCCCTGCTGGCGTCATCAAAACGCAAATGGGTGGCCGCACTGCCCAAGGCCTATATTTATTTTTTCCGGGGCACGCCGCTGCTGGTTCAGATGTTTATGATCTACCACGGCATGGGGCAGTTTGAAGCGGTGCGCGAGAGCTTTTTGTGGGTTATCTTTCAGCAGGCCTGGGCCTGCGCCCTGGTGGCCTTTGCGCTCAATACCGCCGGCTATACGGGCGAGATCCTGCGGGGCACCATCGAGCAGACCCCTTACGGTGAAATCGAAGCCGCCAAGTCGGTGGGCATGTCCAATGCCCAGATTTACCGCCGCATCATATTGCCCAGCACCTTCAGAAGGGCCCTGCCCGCCTACGGCAACGAAGTCATCTTCATGCTGCACGGCAGCTCACTGGCCGGGCTGATCACCATTGTCGACCTGTTCGGTGCGGCCAAAATCGTCAACGCCCGCAATTTTGTGCCCTTCGAATCCTTTATCGCCGCCGGGATATTTTATCTGGCCATCACGTTTATGATCGTCTATGGATTCAAAAAAGCCGAACATTACTGGCACGCCTATCTGCGACCGCGCGAAAGCTAGAAGTGGTTTCAAAGCCTGATCGGAGATTTTCAAACCACTTCCAAACAATCCCAGCGCACAACTATTTATCTTCATGCAAAATTAAGGCGATAACAGGTTCTCACCTTGCTCTTTGATGGGATCCTTGCCGGCAATCTTGGCCAGGATGCGGCCGGGCCGGGCATAGCGGTCAATGTTGATGGAAAAGACAATGCCCCTGACAGCGCTTTTAACGGGCGTGACCCGGTTTTGCGGCCCGTCGGCGACGGGATTGACGATCTCTGCGACCACTTCGCCTTTGGCGACCCGGTCACCGGGCGCTTTTAAAAAAACCACCACCCCCGGGGCCGTGGCCTTCAGATGCTCGACGGCCCGCAAGGGTGTTGCCTCTTTTAGCAAAGGCGGAAGCTCGGGCGCTGTTCCTTTGATAAAACCTCTTCTCTGCAAAAACCAGAAGATATTTTGGGCATCCTGCTGCGCCTGAGCATGGGATACATCGGCCATGCCGCGCAGCTCAACCGTGGCGGCCAGGCAGGCCGACGGGATGGGATGATCGGGAAATTTTTGGGCCAGCTGCCACCAGATCCGGCTGCAGGCCTCGTCATAGGGGGTCACGCCGGAATCGGCTGCCAGCAATGTGACTTCGGCGCCCAGCTGGGCGGATAGATCCTTGGCATCGGGCCACAGGGGTGTGCCCAGGTAAACGTGCATCAGGGCCTGATAGTCGCAATGCAAATCCAGCACGATATCGGCATCAAATGACAGCAACAGCAACTGATGTTTGAGCGCAGCGGCCTCACCCGCTGGGGAAATAGCGCCCAGGATCTCGCCGGCAGCCTTGCGTATCCGGGTAACATTATGCGCCGGTGTATCCCCCAGTCGGTCTTTGACCTGCTCGGCGATCTGTGCTGCGATATCCGGAAACTGACGATTGAAATTGATATGATTGAAAAAATCAAAGCGACCCTGCAGGGCTTCATCGCGCCACTGGCTGACACCGATGGGATTGGCCACCGGAACGAGCAAAATCTGCCCCTCAATCTTGCTGTCAGCATCGGCCCGATCAAACAGATCGATCAGATGATGCATGACGACAAAGCCGGGGGCTTCGTCGGCATGCAGGCCTGCCTGGATATAGGCTTTGCGGCCGGCGGTCTGATCCCCGTAATGGATAACCGTTAAAGTACGTGCATTTCCCATGCTCGCCGCCGGCAGCGTATACTGTTTTGTGGTTTTGGTGCCCATGGCGCTTTACTCCGATACTCTTCAAATCCGTTTAGACGCACACCTTAATCTTCATAAAGATAGATGTGTCATGAATTGATAACAATGCCCCTAAGCGTCTGTCCGACTACGGCGCATAAAATTCATTTTTGAGACAGATTAAAAAAATTGGGGGAGTGGAACTCCCCCAATTTGAACAACTCGTAACTGAATAATCCAGCTTAATCGCCGTACACGTTAAAATCAAAGTATTTGTCCTGGATAGCCTTATAGG
>JASFGN010000523.1:0-3419 GCA_050123735.1 Desulfobacterales bacterium
ATTAAAAAAAATATAATCTATCTTAAAAATAGCAGATCACGCAAATCGGTTTGCCGGTTGCAAGTTTAGTCAGTTGGGCCGTTCAAAGAAAAACATTTTCTATTTATAATTTATATCCGGCAAACGGGCTAACGGGTAACAGGCTCAACCTATGATATTCGAGCATTTTGAATCAGTTTGACGCATACCTTAATCTTCATAAAAATAGATGTGTGATTTCGATTTGTTGGGGATGCACACCTTAGTGTTTTTAGAACAGATGTGTAATCCATTTGTCCTGGAAAACATAGCCCTTGGGCATTAGATCCATTTTAGAGACTGCTTTTTACTTCTCTAGTTCAGCGATTCGATCCGCCTGCTCGGCCACGCGGATCATCCATTGATGATCTTCTTTCAGATGAATTTCGGCCAGCTGGTTGAACTCTTTGGCCTGATCTGCAAAGCCTTTCATCAGCCAGGCCTCGGCCAGATAATAGTAATTTTGGCCGTTGGTGGGATGGAGGCTGACAGCCTGTTCCAGCACGCGAATGGCTCTGTCCGGCTGTTTGTCTTCAAGCAGGCGGCGGCCCTGATCGGTTAACTGCAGCGAGGCCGTCGCCCGCGGATTTTCTTTGGCCGATTCCCCGGTTACCGTGATTTGATCGCCCTCAGACGGATATTCTTCCAATACCGGTTTTGGGCATCCGGCCAGCAATGCTGCCAGCAGGACGACGCCGATGATGTCAATGGTTTTAATCGGCATTGAGCAGCCCCTTTACGCCTCTGATGATTTTGCCGGCGATGCCGTCTTTTGCATGCAGCGGACACGATTCGTCCGGCGCAGTTGCCGTCAGGAAATATACATCCACCGGATCGGGGCAGCCCGCAACCGCCCGCCGTCCGGTGACCGGGCAAACCGGAATTTTTTCAACGCCCTGCGGAACTTTAAATTCGGTTTCCGATCGGTACTGGGGGATCGCGTTCATCAGGTCGGCCCAGATCGGCAGAGCGGCAGCCGCACCGGTGGCCTTAATCGAGTCCCCGTTGTCAAATCCCACCCACACCAGAGCCAGAATATCGGGTGTATACCCCACAAACCAGGCATCTCTGAAATCATTGGTGGTCCCCGTCTTGCCGGCAACCGGCCAGGTAATCCCCTGCCATTGCAACGAGCGGGCGGTTCCTTCCCTGACGACGCCCTGCAGCATGCTGTTCATGATGAATGCTTCGGCCGGTGTTGTCAACCGCTCGATAT
This sequence comes from Desulfobacterales bacterium, assembly GCA_050123735.1. Classification (GTDB taxonomy): domain Bacteria; phylum Desulfobacterota; class Desulfobacteria; order Desulfobacterales; family JAHEIW01; genus JAHEIW01. Next base: position 1,235 of record JASFGN010000523.1, read on the forward strand.
TCAAATACTGCTGTTCGAGAATCCGGCCATTTTCGTCCACAACGCCCTTTAACGATAACGGAAACGGTTGCACGCCCTCGGCCGCAAATACACAATAGGCTCTGGCCAGCTCCAGGGGGATGACTTCAAAAGCGCCCAGGGCCAGCGACGGGTAGGGTTTTAGGGGTGTCGAAAAATGAAATTTAGCGGCCAGCGCCACGATCTGCTCGAGGCCGGTCTTCATGGCCAGATCAACAGTGGCCAGATTGTAGGACTTTTTGAGCGCATCCTGCATACTGACCGTATATTCGGTCACCGGTTCAAAGTTCTGGGGGTCCCATTGTTTCGCGTTAACCGTGTAGGATTTTCGTTCGTTTGACAACAGCGTTGTCGGGGTAAACTGCTTCAGCGCACTCAGATAGACCAATGGTTTGAATGCGCTTCCGGGCTGGCGGCGGGCATGGGTGATGCGATTGAACTGGCTGACGCTGTAATCGCGACCGCCTACCAGCGCCAGAATATGGCCGGTTTTAGGCTGCATCACAACCAGGGCGCCCTGAAGTTTTTCTTCAGGCGCTGTGCGCTGTCGTTGCGGATTTGAATTTTCCAGGCGGGCCAGCCCATTTGCCAGAGCCTCTTCTGCGGCCCTTTGAACCTGAGTGTCAAGGGTGGTGAAAATGGAAAGCCCCAGGCTGGACAGGTCTTCCGATTGATACAGGGTGTTCAACTGTTCGGTCAGGTAATCGATAAAATAGGGCGCTTTTTTTTCGGCCGCCACAAATCCGACGGCATTGATCGACTGCTTGCGCGCGTCTTCAAGTTCGCCCGGCGTAATCCATTCCCAGCGGTGCATGGTCTCCAGAACCGCATCCCTTCGGCTCCGGCAGCGAGCCAAGTCGCGATATGGGGAATAATTATTGGGCGCTTTGATGAGCCCGGCAATGGTGGCCGCTTCCGAAAGCGTCAGTTGCTTGACCGGCTTGCCAAAATAGAAGTAAGACGCCTCGCCGATGCCGTTGATGGCAACCGAGCCTTTTTGTCCCAGATAGATTTCATTCAGGTAAATTTCCAGGATTTCACGCTTGTCGTATTTGAATTCGATGATCAGCGCCAGTATGAGTTCTTTCAGCTTGCGGGTGATCGTTCGTTCGGGTGTCAGAAAATAATTTTTGGCCAGTTGTTGCGTTAAGGTCGAACCGCCCTGGCGGATGGCCCCATGGCGCACGTTGGTCATCAGCGCCCGCACAATGCCCCGCCAATCGACGCCGTAATGTTCAAAAAAACGGTGGTCTTCTGCTGCCAGCACGGCCTGAATCTGGAGTTCGGGGACCTGTTCAATCGAAATCAGCTGGCGTCGTTCGCGCTCCGGGCCGAAAAACTGCATCATTTCTTCGGGCTCCAATTCCAGGATCGGAATCGTCTTGCCATTATTTTTACGGCGGATGGTTTCAATTCTGTCTCCGCTGAAGACGATTTGCGCTAAAAATCCGGCACGCTCGGTCCAGGGTGTTTTAAGATCATTTAAATAAATATCCAGTGTATCCGTGCGGCCCCGAATTTCGCCTTTTTGGGAAGGTACGGCCTTGACACTGCGATAGCCTAAATTTGAAAGCTTATTCCTAAAGCGCGCCGGGTTAATCTGCTGTCCCGGATACAGAAGCGTTGTGTCCGAATAAACCGTCGAGGGAATGCTCCAGCGCCGGGCGGAAAAGCGTTTCTCAACCTGAGCGGACAGATGCCAGGCATAAAGCAACAGCGCGATCCCGGCCAGCACAATTATCAGTAGAGAGTATTTTATTAATTTTTTTAACATGCTACTTATGGTCAATCAAATCTCGAAATTCGAAATCCGAAATACGAAACAATACTAAAACCCTAAATTCAAATGTTCAAAACTTTTGGATTTGGACCATTTGGTATTCGAATTTGTTTCGAGTTTCGATATTCGTATTTCGGATTTTATACGACAACTCACATTATGCCACTTGTAGATGCCCATTTGCAAATTAGGACCCAATCCCTGCGCTTCACGGTTTTTGCCATCCACGCAGTCCCCATATGAGGGATGCGAGTGCCAGGCCGCTAATTGCCGCCGACACCAGGGCGGTTGCGTAAATGCCGCCCGCCAGCCAGATGGGGCCGCCGATCAGCGCGCCGACCACGCGTCCGACGCCGGCCGAGGCCAGATAGCTGGCCATCATCGTGG
>JASFGN010000524.1:0-3419 GCA_050123735.1 Desulfobacterales bacterium
TGCCCTTCAGCAAAATGGAATACTCGCCGGCTTTTAAACGCATATTGTCCTGGATGTGAACGGGCGCCACAATGACCCCCAGCTCGCGCGCAATCTGGCGGCGTAACGATTTGATGCGATCCAGCAGCTGCCCGTCCTGTTCGATGTCGACCAGTGGAATGAGTCCGTATCCCACTTCGATGGCCAATGTATCCAGGGGCGGCAATGCCTCGAACGGGTCTCTGCGCAGGGCCTTTTCCTCACTTATTTTGGCGGCCTCCTCGGTTCGGCTGCGCTCTTTGATCGACTGGAATATAGAATAGGCCAGCCCTCCGGCCAAAACGGCCAGAACCAGAAACGGAATGGTGGGCAGACCGGGCACCAGGCCGAAACCAAACAGCACCCCCGCAGCCACCGCGATGGCTTTCGGCTGGATGAGTATTTGAGACGAGATTTCTTCTCCCAGACTCGATGCCGCCCCGGCGCGGGTGACTATAACCCCTGCGGCAGTGGAGACGATCAGGGCCGGGACCTGGGTGACCAGACCGTCACCAATCGTTAACAGGGTATAATTTTGGGCGGCGTCGACAAAACTCATCTTGTTTTGGAATATACCGATCGCCAGCCCGCCGATGATGTTGATCAGCGTAATGACGATGCCGGCAACAGCATCTCCCCGGACGAACTTGTTGGCACCATCCATGGCACCGTAATATTCGGCTTCCTGGGCGATGATATCCCGGCGCTCGCGAGCTTCCTGTTCGGTGATCAATCCGGCGTTCAAATCGGCATCAATGCTCATCTGCTTGCCGGGCATACCGTCCAGCGTGAAGCGCGCCGCCACTTCGGCGATTCGACCGGCGCCTTTGGTAATCACCATGAAATTAATGGCCACCAGGATCAAAAAAACGATAATGCCCACCAGATAATTGCCCCCGACCACAAAACTGCCAAAGGCTTGAATGACCTTGCCCGCTGCCAGGGTGCCTTCGTTGCCGTGCAGTAAAATGATGCGGGTGGAGGCGACGTTGAGCGACAGCCGGAACAGGGTTGCCAGCAGCAGAATCGATGGAAACGACGATAAATCCAGCGGTCGTTGAACATACATGCTGGCCAGCAAAATGATCAGCGAAAAGGTAATGCTGAAAGACAGCAACAGGTCCAGCAAAAAGGTCGGCAAGGGCATGACCATAAAAATCAGAATACCAACAACGGCGACAGCCATCAGAAGATCGCTGTTTTCCCTAAGCGCAGGAATGTGACCGGTGATTTGCGTATGGTCTGCCACAAAAAATTCCTTTAAAATGTTTTCTCAGTAAAGCGGTCGAGCCCTTTTTAGCCGGTATGAAAATTAGCTTTGATTCGTCTTATCTTTGCGCCTTTGTGACTTTGCGCGAAAATATAGGTTTTCCGCTTAAGCTGTCTGATACATGCCCTTGAGGCGGTAAACATATGCCAGTACTTCGGCCACCGCGCGATAGAGTTCAACCGGAATAAATTCCCCGATTTCGACCATTTTATGCAGGGCCTGTGCCAATGGCTTATCCTCAACGATCGGCACCTGATGTTCGCGCGCTACGTCTTTAATTTTTTGAGCAACCGGGCCGGCACCTTTGGCAACGACCGTCGGTGCCACCATCTGCCCGGCATCAAACTTTAGCGCCACGGCCAGATGAACGGGGTTTGTAATAACCACATCCGCTTCGGGAACGGCGGCCATCATCCGGCGCGCAGCCATTTCCAGCTGTGCCTTTCGGATCCGCCCTTTGACCTTGGGATCACCTTCGCTTTGCTTGCGTTCATCTTTGACTTCCTGTTTGGTCATCTTGAGGTTTTCCTCGTGTTGCCAACGTTGGTAAACGTAATCAAGAACAGCCAGAATAATGAGTGCCAGGCAAACGTACAAAAAAATTTCGAAAGCCACTTTACCGATATAAACCACTATGTCGGCGACCTCCTGCTGCATCAATGCCGGAAATTTCGACATTTCCTTCTTGACAACCGCAAGGGCGATCAGGCCGATGATCAGGATTTTAAAAATAGATTTGACCAGCTCCACCAGTGCCTTTAAGGAAACCAGTCTCTTTAAACCTGAAATGGGATTGAACTTGCCTAGCTTCGGCCGCATGGGCTCGCTGTGCATCTCGAATCCGACCTGACCGATGTTGGCCCCCAAACCGGCAATCAGAACCGCCACAAAAAAGGGTATTAAAATGAGCAATACTTTCAAAAAAATGGCCTTTGCCAGAGAACTTACATCGGAAACCGCTTCAAACCGCAACGTGTCCAATTGCTGATAGATGCCGCCGACCACCTCTGACATATTCCAGAACATCCATGTCCCGCCAAAATAGAAAAAACCCATGGCGGTCATTAAAATCAACACCGACGGCAACTCCCTGCTCTGGGCAACCTGTCCTTTGCGCCTGGCTTCCTGCCTGCGCTTTGGGGTTGCTTTTTCGGTGCGTTCCTGACCTTCGCCTTTTGGCATCATTGACCTCGCTTACCTTATTGGGACGCCGCTTTCATCAACACAAAAATGGTATGGTCCAGGTTGCTGAACACCGTCCGCAAAAACGATGACAAATACGGCAGGCTGAAACCGATAAACATCAACCCGACCATTATCTTGAGCGGCATGGCCACAAACAGGACGTTCATCTGGGGCACCGTACGGGCAATCAGGCCAAAGGCAATGCTGGTGATCATTAATACGGCGATGACCGGAGCCCCCACTTTAATGGCAATCACAAACGTATTGCCGGCCACATCCATCAACTGCTCGATTAGCGAACCGCTAAGCCTGAAGCCGAAGGGCCGGACCAGTTCAAAGCTGTCTGCCAGCGCTCTTAGAAACCAATGATGGGCATTGAGCGTCAAAAACATCAAAAAAGCAAACAATTGAAAAAATTGGGACAGCAGCGGTACCTGCTGGCCGGCCGAGGGATCCATCACGTGGGCAATCGCCAGGCCCATTTGATATCCCGATATCTGCCCGGCCATTTGCAGTCCCACAAAAATCAAATTCACCACCATGCCGATGCTGATGCCCAGCAGAACCTCACTCGCAGCACCTATGGCAAAGCTGCCCAGATGGCCCGGAACCGCAAAGGCGCTGCGGTCCACCAGCGGGTATAAAACGATGCTGGCTGCCAGCGCCAGGCCGGCTTTAAATAAAACCGGTATGCTTCTGCTTTTGAGCACCGGCATGCTCATCAAAATCGCCCCGACCCGCAAAAAAATCAGAAAGAAGACCTGTAATGTATCTTGCGGGATCGACAACGATATCATTGATGCGCTCACCTCTCGCAGACGAACAATCTACTGACATTAGCGGATATACAAAACGATATTGCTGAACAAATCGGTAGTGAATGTCAGCATGGTTTGCATCATCCAGGGTAAAAAAAATAGCAGCGCACACACCACCGCCAGCATCT
>JASFGN010000525.1:0-3418 GCA_050123735.1 Desulfobacterales bacterium
GGGTGATCTCCCAGTCATCGGCTATGCCGTCGGCATCCCAGTCGACACTGATGGGCCCGTGCCCGGTGTGCTTGCCGTAGATGTCGATGTCTTCCAGTTTGTAGTAATACAGGCTGCCGACGGTCACATCCGAATCGACGAAGCTGTAGACTGCCCCCTGGCCCTGCCGCGGGCGTGCTGAGATCAGCTTTTCAGTTAAGCGGGTATAAGGCCCGCCCGGGGCGGCGGCGCGATACAGGTGAAACCCCAGGTTGTCATATTCGGCGGCCGTCTCCCATTCCACCTTCACCGCCTGGCCGTCACCTTTGGCGCTAAAAGAGAGCAGATCCACAGCGGTGGCCTGAGTGGCTATGGTGTCAAAATAGATTTTGTCATCGACACTATCCCACCATACATATCCGATGTCGCTGGTTAGCTCAGGTCTGCGTTTTTCGATCATGATGTTGCTGCCCGCATCCGTGTGCTGGGCATCGTTTCCGGTGCTGGTGTTGCTGGCGAATGTGTTGGTTCCGGTATTCCATTCCCATCGGATAATATTACGCGTAGCCAGCTCGCGCACTTGAACTAGGCGGTGATCGGTATTGGCCCAGCTGATGCCCACCACCGGGTTCCACTGCCTGTCATTGATGTCTGTGTGAAAGGTCGCTTCTGTAGACCAGCTGGAGGCGCTGTCATCGTACCAGGTGCGCCAGCTATCCTGGTCGGTTCTGTTATAAGCGGCGACAAAGATATCGTCATAACCGTCCACGGCCAGGCTGGGCGGGCCCATCTCGTCATTAGATGGTTTAATTATATTCTGCGGTGAACTGAAAGTGGAAGAATCTGAGCTTGTGACGTAATCGATAGCCCATCGGTTTTGAACCCCATGGTATTTTTCGCGATAGGCGATGTGAACGTGATTGCCGTAAGAGCTTTCGTCCGGGGAGCTGATGCTGATATCGATGCTGGGGTAATTGATGCCGTTTGAGCTGGAGGCCGCCGTCACATCAGTGTTCTTCCAATCGGTGCCATTATACATGTCGTATTTGATGTAATAGCTCGAAGCATATGTTTCGTACCAGGCCACGTGGGCATAACCATCCCAGTCTACTGCAATTGCGGGATTTTCACAGGGGACCTCCAAACTGCTGATCTCATCATAAGGATTGGGGCTGGTTGTGCCGTCGGCATTTGTCCAGTATCCGGATTGATTCCAGTTGGCAAGATCCGAACACTGAGAATAATATATGTCACTGTTGGTAACATCCAGCCAGACCACATGCAGGGTATCCCGATCCGGATTGATATCGATGGCCGGCTGGGTAAACGTATTTGAGGAATTGTTGATAATGCCGCCGTTGCCGACGAGCTCAACTTTGTTCCAGCTGGAGCCGTCGGTCGACCGCGCCAGGTAGATTTCATTGATTTTGGCATAAACAATATACCAGTAGCCGTTTGAATCGCGCACAATATTACGGCTGCTGGTCGGCTCTAAGGGTCCGGTAGAGCCGCCGCCGGATGTGACCGAAGCATCGACTTCCACCTTGGCTGCCATAACCTGCGGCGCTTGAAGCAGAATCAAAACCAGCCCGCCGATCATCAAGACGCACAGTGCTTTTCGCCACCTTAGCCTGAATAGGCTGATTGGTTTCAGCGGATGTATGCTGGCGCTGAGGATTCCTGATATTTTTGAGAACAGGCAAAGCACCATCCAGCCCCACACTGTCCGGAGCCTATCTGGCCGGTCGCCGGCTTGCTGCGTGTCGTATGATGCGATGGTAATGAAATTTAAATGCATGCTTTGCCTGCTAAATTAGTCCTTCTGAACGTTAACGCGTGATGACATGTTTTTTAATTCATTGAAAAAATTCATCTTTTTCCAACGTGCACGCCAAGGACGCAAGGGTCCGAACACTCATCTGCAGGCATCGTGCCAAATTCGGAAAATTTAAATTTTATTTAATTACAGATGGTTATATTAGACCGGACGATGGAGAGGCCTTACAGCGGGCAAATTTGGGTCTTTTGGCACAATTTTTTGTGGAAAATTGCGCAAAAAAGGCATTATTTTCCCATTAAATTCAGTATGTTTAGGGCTAAAGGCGCAAGGCAAAAGGTGCAAGGCGCAGGGCAAATGGTAAACGATAAGCGATTCAAGGCGCAGGGCGTAAGGCTAAAGGCGCAAGGGAAAAAACGCAAAGGAAATTCAAGAAAAGTGGTGGAAAAGAGATCGGGTGTCAGGCCGCAGCTTCCGGCGCACGCAAAAACGACGAATCTATTTTCATGCAATTTGAGGTATTAGGCGTTGCCAAATATTTCAGTTCCGATCTGGCTGACGGATTGGTTTACTTCGGCCATGATCTCGTCGAGGTCATTTTCTGTGAGCGCTAAAAATAATATCACCTGTTCGTCCAGCTCATAAAGCGCGCAGCCGCCGCTGATGACGTTGCCGTCCATTTTGGTCAAATTGTCCGCGGCGTGCAGGATGTAGGTCAGGTCATCGACCTGGTTGGGATTGATATTGTGATGGTGCCGGATGGCCCTTGTGACCGCTTTGGGAAATTTCCAGCGGTTGCACAGTTCGGCTGCGATTTCGGAATGGTCAACCCCTAAAATTTGTTTTTCAGCCTCATAATGGGTCTTCGGGCTGTCTCCCAAAAAATTTTTAAACGCTTTTTTTCGGCTAAAAATTTGCTCATCAAGAATCAACTTGCCCGCATCGTGAAACAGCCCGGCCAAGAAGGCCTCATTGCCCATGTCCGGTCGGACCGCATCCGCAATTTTTCGGGCGCTCAAAGCCGTCGCCAGGGAGTGCCGCCACAGGTCTTTGGGACTCATGTTGTAGGCGCGCAGTGCTCTGTTATAGAGAGTGGCCATGCCGGCTGTCATTACAATTTCGGCGATGACTTTGAGCCCTAAAATAACGCAGGCCTGACGTACCGAACGCACCTCGTTCTTAAGACTGTAGTAGGCCGAGTTGGCCACCTTAAGGCTTTTTAGCGTGATTTCCTGATCGGTTTCGATAATATTGGCCAGTTCTTCAAATTTGGAGTTGGGATCGGTCAGCAGCTTTTGCGCTTTCATGATCACTTCGGGCAGCGGCAGCACGCGATCCAGACAGCGATAAAGCTTCTTTTTCAGAGCGATACCCAAAAGCGGTTTTTGGGGTAATGATGTGAATTCCATTATGCGCATACGCTCCCATGAAAAGCTATTTTTTAGAAATTCACTCTCATAAAAAGCAGGATTTATGCCACAAAGCACTGAATTATAATAAAGATATTAATATAATTTAATATCAGCAGGTTATGTCATGTATCCGGCAAATTAGATGTCGCAGGGCGTTTGATCACCTGTGGATTTTACCCCACATTTTATGGAAAAACACACATTTGAATGGGCTGAAGCCCATTCCTATTTCGGATTTTGGCTTTCGGAA
>JASFGN010000526.1:0-3401 GCA_050123735.1 Desulfobacterales bacterium
TTGCTGCGCAAATGCGTTGAAACAGGCCCTTTATCTCAAGGAACACAATCCGGAGATGGCGATTTATATTCTTTACCGGGACCTGATGGCCTATGGATTCAGTGAGGCCTATTACACACGGGCCCGCAAAGCGAATGTGATCTTTATTCAGTATCGTTTTGATCAAAAACCATTGGTCCAGGCTGCCAAAGACGGCGCGGAAGTAACGGTGCTTGAGCCAATCATCGGGCAACCGCTGAAAATCAAGTCGGATCTTTTGGTTCTGGCCACCGGTATCGTTCCCAATCTGCCCCAAGAGCTGGTGGAAATGTGCGGCGCAGCGCTTGATCAGGATGGATTTTTCCGTGAGGCCGAATCCAAATGGAGGCCGGTCGATTCTCTAAAGGAGGGGATTTTTGCCTGCGGCCTGGCCCACTCGCCCCGTAATATCGCCGAAAGTATAACCACTGCCGAGGCAGCGGCGCAGAGGGCCTTGAGAATACTATCCCGCGAGCGCGTACCGGCCGGTAAAGTGGTGGCATCCGTTCGCCATAGCCTCTGCAGCTTATGTGAGCGGTGCATTGACGCATGCCCCTATGGCGCGCGCAGAATCGATGCTGACCATGAAATGGTGCGGGTTAATCCCGTCATGTGCCAGGGGTGCGGTACCTGTGCAGCGGTCTGTCCGAACAGTGCATCCGTCCTGGAGGGTTTCAAAGGTCAGCAGATGTTTGAAATGATTGATGCCGCACTCGGATAATTTTTGCAGAACTTTTGAAAATGAAGAATCTATTTAAAAAAATTCGACGCAGCCTGGCCTCCAAGCTGATTTTAACGGTGGGATTGACGCTTTTAGTCACGATCACCACCTGGGCGTACTTTAATATTGATTATCAAGAGACCAAGCTGATGAAAAATGTTGTGGTGGGAACCGACCGCTTGACGAACACGATAAAGCTGGGGACCCATTATGCCATGATGCTGAATTCACGGGATGATATCAACCAGATCATCAATAATATTGGTCGGCAAAAAGAAATCGAATCCATTCGCATTTATAACAAAGAGGGCCAAATAAAATTTTCCAACCAGCCGGCTGAGCTCGAGACCAAAACCAACATCAAGGACGAAGCCTGCTATATCTGTCACCGCACCGAGCCGCCGCTGTCTGAACTGGAACTGGATGAACGCACCCGCATATTCACATCAGAGCAAGGTTATCGCCTGCTGGGCATTATCAGTCCGATTCGCAACGAAGAGGGCTGTGCAACGGATGCCTGTCATGTGCATCCCCAGGACAAAAAGATCCTGGGCGCGCTCGATGTGGTTGTTTCGCTGGAAGATACGGATACAGAGCTTTTTTTGGCTAAAAAAGGGGCGATCTTTTTGGCCGGGGGCGTATTTCTGGTGACATCGGCCATCATCTTTCTTTTCCAATTGCGCTTTGTCACCCAGCCGATACGCAAACTCATCGGCGGCACCCGACGGATTGCCACAGGGGATTATCGCAGCGCTGTTGATATTAGACAGGACGATGAAATGGGACAGCTGGCAGGGGCCATCGAGCAGATGAGTGAAAAGATTGCCGCAAAGCAGGCTGAACTCAATGAACAACGAAATGAATACCAGACCCTTTTTGAACGGGCACCCTGCCTCATTACCGTTCAGGACCGGGATTTCAAGTTGCTCAGATTCAACCGCGAATTTGCCGAGCGATTTGATTCCCGCCCCGGCCAGTACTGCTATGAAGCCTACAAGGGCCGAACCGAGAAATGTTTAAACTGTCCGGTTGAACGCACATTTAACGATGGCCAAATCCATAATGGGGAAGAATCGGGTATCGATAAAGACGGCACGATGATGCATTGGATGTTGAGAACATCACCCATTTTCAATACCCGGGGCGACATTGTTGCGGCCATGGAGATGAGTGTGGATATCACCCACCGGCGGCAGCTTGAAGATGAGCTGGAAAAATCAGAGAAGAAATATCACGAAATTTTTAACCACATACCCAATCCGGTATTTGTGCTGGATGCGGAATCGCTTGAAATTATCGACTGCAACGATAGTGTAGAGCCAGTGTATGGGCTTGGCAAAGATGAGGTCATTTATGCTTCATTCATGGATCTTTTCGCGCAGGATGAAAAAGATCAATACACGGGGAAGATAAAGAAGTCGGCCGTCATCAACCGGGTTAAGCATCTGAATAGAAACGGAAAAATTTTATTTGTCAATATCCGCATTTCGCCGGCGGAGTATCCGGGGAAAAAGGTACTTTTGGTCACGATCAGTGATATTACCCAGCGACTTGAAACCGAGCAGCAACTCATCCAGGCCAGTAAAATGGCAACCCTCGGGGAGATGGCAACCGGTGTCGCCCATGAACTCAATCAACCGCTTTCGGTCATTAAAACCGCCAGCAGCTTTTCGATTAAAAAACTAAATAAAAGGGAACCCATCAGCACTGAAACCTTATGTGACCTTTTAGACAAGATCGACGGCAATGTCGATCGCGCTACCAAAATTATCAATCATATGCGACAATTTGCGCGCAAGTCCGACTTGGATTTTGAAAAGGTCCAGGTCAACGATGTCATGCAGAGCGCTTTTGAGATTTTCAGCCAACAATTGATACTCAGGGGGATTGAAGTCATCTGGGATCTCGAACCCGAGTTGCCAAAAATCAACGCCGATCCCAGTCGCCTGGAACAGGTCTTTATCAACATTCTGATAAATGCCAGAGATTCCATCGAGGAACGTTGGGGACCGGAGGAGAGTGAAAAGACGGATAAAAGAATTGTCCTCAAAACCAGACGCGAGAAAGACGTTGTCATCAGCGAAGTCTGCGATACCGGAATGGGCATCCCGGAATCCATCAAAGAAAAGATCTTCGAACCGTTTTTTACAACCAAAGAGGTTGGCAAGGGCACCGGTCTGGGTTTGTCCATCAGTTATGGCATCATCAAAGACTGCGGCGGCAGCATCCGCGTAAGGCCGAATACCCCTGAAGGCGCCTGTTTTATTATTCAATTTCCGATTCCCACGGCAAACCATGGAAAATAAAATCTTATTGGTTGACGACGAAAAAGATATCCGCGAGATCCTCAGTTTGGCGCTTGTCGATATGGGGTACACTGTCATGGAAGCGGAAAATGGAGTCGAAGCATTGCGTATATTCAAAGAGACGCAACCGGCGCTTGTGTTGACGGACATTAAAATGCCCGGCATGGACGGCATCGAGCTGTTACAGAAGATCAAGCGTGAAAACCCTGAAGTTGAGGTGGTGATGATCACGGGCCATGGCGACATGGATTTGGCCATCAAAAGCCTTAAATTTGAAGCGACCGACTTTATCACTAAACCGATAAATGTCGATGCCCTGGAAATCGCTTTACAGAGAGCTCAGGATAAAATTCTTA
>JASFGN010000527.1:0-3396 GCA_050123735.1 Desulfobacterales bacterium
ACCCGCCATCGTTTCGACCGGCTCAGCGGTCGACACTCTGTCAGCATGACTGTATCGCCGATCTGGCAGGCATTGTTTTGATCGTGAGCAGCAAATTTAGCCCGTCTGCGGATATATTTGTGGTAAAATTTATGCTTAACGAGCCGCTCGACAAGGACGACCACGGTTTTGTCCATCTTGTCACTAACGACTGTTCCCACCAGTTGTCTTTTCATTCCCTGTTTTTTCATGACATTACTTATTCTTCAACCGCCTTGTTTTTCAATTCAACTTCACGAATGATGGTTTTTACCTGAGCAATATCTCTTTTCGTCTGTTTCATTTTATTGGGATTTTCAAGCTGCCCGATTTCATGCTGAAACCTCAGGTTAAACAGTTCCTCTTTGAGGTCGTTAACCTTACGGTGCAATTCTTCAAGATTCATTTCTCTTATTTCATTGGCTTTCATCAGGCCTCACTCCTCTCAACAAACCGGGTCTTTACCGAAAGCTTATGGCCTGCCAGGCGAAATGCTTCTCTGGCGGTGTCTATGTCCACACCTTGCATTTCATAAAGAATTCTGCCGGGGCGAACCACGGCCACCCAACCTTCCGGTGCACCTTTGCCTTTTCCCATCCGGACTTCAGCCGGTTTTTTGGTAAATGGCTTATCGGGGAAAATGCGGATCCAAATTCGGCCACCTCTTTTTATATGACGCGTCATCGCGATTCGGGCAGCTTCAATTTGCTTGGCACTAATCGTGCCGCATCCGGTTGCCTGCAATCCATATTCACCAAAATTCAATCTCGACCCCCGACGGGCAACGCCCCGCATTCGACCTTTTTGCTGTTTGCGAAATTTTACTTTTTTGGGACTTAACATGTTAATAATTCCTGTTACGAGTTACGGGTTACGGGTTCCGAGTTTTTCTGTCTTTAACGCGCATCACGTAACACGTAACAATGGCTGGTTAATTATCATATTTACAAAAGCCGGAATGACGCGCTGAAACCGCCTCGAGATCTATTCCTCAGCCATTTCGGCTTCATCCTTTTTCAATATTTCGCCTTTGAAAATAAACACTTTGACACCGATGACCCCATAAGTGGTTCGGGCTTCGGTAAATCCATAATCAATGTCCGCACGCAGGGTATGCAAAGGCACCCGCCCTTCACGATACCATTCGGTTCGCGCCATCTCTGCGCCACCCAGTCGGCCGGAGCAAATTATTTTTACGCCCAGGGCGCCAAAGCGCATTGCCGACGAAACACCGCGTTTCATAGCCCGCCGAAACGCCACCCGTCTTTCAATTTGAAGGGCTACATTTTCGGCAACCAGCTGAGCGTCAATTTCAGGTTTGCGGACTTCCTGGATATCAATTAAAATCTCACGGTCCGTCATCTGTTCAATCTCTTTTTTAAGCTGCGATATCTCAGAACCCTTCTTACCGATAACAATACCCGGTCTGGAGGTGTATATGCGCAAACGCACACGCTTGGACGATCGTTCGATTTCGATTCTGGAAACGCCTGCGTGGTAGAGTTTTTCTTTAATAAATCTTCTCAAGCGGTGGTCTTCCAGTATATATTCTGCGTAATTCTTTCCACCAAACCAGCGGGATTCCCACGTTTTGACGATTCCCAATCTCAATCCAACAGGATTAACTTTCTGGCCCAAGCTTTTACCTCCTTTGTTAAACGCTAAACCGAAGATTCTTCGTCTAAAGTGACAGTAATATGACTGGTTCGCTTTAAAATCCGGGTGCCCCGTCCACGGGCCCTGGCCCGCCAGCGTTTTAGCGTAGGGCCCTGGTCGGCTGTAACATTGCGAACCACCAAAAGATCGATGTCGACATCCGGATTCTGATCGGCATTGGCAACCGCCGAACGAATGACTTTTTCCAATATCGCCGCTGCTTTTTGGGGCATAAATTTGAGCGTGTTTAAGGCCGTTTCAACCGGCTTGCCCTTAACGACCCCGACAAGCTTATGGACTTTGCGGGCCGATACTCGCATATACTTTGCAGAAGCTTTGACTTCCATTTTTTTTAACCCTTGTTATACGTTTTCCGTTATTCGTTATTGGAAGTTGCCGATAGCTGAAATACTGGAACCAACTCCCTTCTCCTTTTACCATTGACCAATAACGAATAACCCATAACTTCAATTGAGCCTGAGCCCGCTTGAGGTGTTATTTTAATCGTGATCTTTTATCACCGGCATGGCCATAAAAAGTGCGCGTCGGCGAAAATTCACCCAGTTTATGACCGACCATGTTCTCAGAAACAAACACCGGTATAAATTTTCTGCCGTTATGAACAGCCAGGGTAATGCCAACCATCTCCGGAACGATCGTGGATCGTCGCGACCAGGTTTTAATGACCTGGCTGCTGCGCGATGCCTGCGCCTCATTGACTCTTTTAAGCAGACGGTTATCAATGAAAGGACCTTTTTTAAGCGAACGTGGCATAAACACTCCCGTTGTTTAGTTATCGGTTAATAGTAATTGGTTATTCGGAAATCATATACGATGTATGCTCTGGTGCGCCTCCAATAACAAATAACCAATAACAAATAACTTTCATTATTTTCGTTTTTTGATAATCAAGCGGTTGCTTTTTCTCTTGCGCCGGGTCTTAAAGCCTTTTGTCGGCCATCCCCACGGACTGCACGGATGCCGACCGCCGGACGAACGGCCTTCGCCGCCACCCATGGGATGGTCAACCGGATTCATAGCGACCCCGCGAACTTTCGGGCGCCGCCCCAACCAGCGGCTACGACCGGCTTTGCCCAAGGACTTGTTCTCATGAGCGACATTGCCGATTTGACCGATGGTGGCTTTGCATTTAAGCAACACCATCCGAACTTCTCCCGAAGGCATTTTAATCAATGCGTAAGCATCTTCTTTGGCCATCAGCTGGGCGTAGGTCCCGGCGCTGCGAACCATTTGCCCGCCTTTACCCAAACGCATTTCGATATTATGGATTTGCGTCCCCAGGGGAATATGGCTCAACGGCAACGTATTGCCGGGTTTGATATCCGCATCGGGGCCGGATTCCACGACATCGTTAACCTTTAGACCAACCGGTGCGAGGATATAGCGCTTCTCCCCGTCAGCATAATGTAACAGGGCGATGCGCGCGGAACGGTTGGGGTCGTATTCAATCGAGGCGACTTTGGCCGGAATCCCGGTTTTATCACGCTTAAAATCAATGACGCGATAGTGTCGTTTATGGCCGCCACCGCGATGCCTGGTGGTGATGTGCCCATGAACGTTGCGACCACCGGATTTTTTAAGCGGTTTCAGCAATCGCCTTTCCGGTTTCTTGCGCGTAATCTCTTCCAGAGAGGTATATGTCTGAAAACGTCTTCCGGGCGATGTCGGTTTAACTTTCTTGGTAATCATTTTATTCTCCCA
>JASFGN010000528.1:0-3395 GCA_050123735.1 Desulfobacterales bacterium
ATCGTCGGACAGAAGTTCGAAGCCGTAGTCATTGACGGCCATGGAAATCGTCAGCGGCTTCAGTTTCGACAGGCGATAGGCCAGCAGCGCCGCCAGGCCCTCGTGCGTCAGATGGCCCTCGAAGGGATAAACGAAAAGATGGAAACCATCACGGGTTTTGAGGCGCTCGATCAGCAGCGTATCCTCATCCGGCAGCAGCGACCACCGGGCCTGCAGCTCAAGCAGGGATTTGACGGCGGCCAATTCGATGGTTTCAAAACGGTTCTGACCGGCGCGCTTCATCTGCTGCCGCACAGCACAGGCCAGCTGGCTTGACAGCGGCATGCGGCCCCCCATCCATTGCGGGACAGGTCCTTTGAGCGAGCCCGCTTTTTTGACCAGCACGGTCATATCTTTAACCGTGATGAACGCCAGCTTGTGGCCGGCAAAAATGAAATGGTCACCTTTTTTCAGTCTGGAGACAAAGCTTTCTTCAATGGTCCCCAGCCGGCGTCCATTACGATATTTAACGGCCATGGCGGCATCACTGGTAATGGTGCCGATGTTCATACGATGCCTTCTGAGGATCTGCTCGCTGCGCACGCGGTAGCTGCCGTTTTTGCGCACGAGGCGGGCATATTCGGCATATGCTTTCAATGTCGGACCGCCGCTGGTGACAAAGTCCAGGACCTGCTTGAATTGGTTGTGGGTCAACTGACCAAAGGCATGGGTGGTTTTGACCTCCCGATACATAGCCGTGGCTGAAAATCCACCGCCGGCGGCAACGGTGATCAGATGCTGGGTTAGGACATCCAGCGGGTTGATCACCGGGTGTCGCAGCTCGATGTCTCCTTTGGCAATGGCCTGCCTGGCTGCCGCGATCTCGACCAGCTCGAGCGCGTTGGTGGGCACACATGTGATACGACTGATCTCACCCGGCTGATGGCCGCTGCGGCCGGCGCGCTGCATCAGGCGGGCAATGCCTTTGGGGCTGCCGATTTGAATCACCCGGTCGACCGGCAGGAAATCGATCCCCAGATCCAGACTCGAGGTACAAACCACACATGTTAATCGGCCCTGCTGCAACTGACTTTCGACAAACCGGCGCTTTTTTTTATCCAGCGAGCCGTGATGCAGGGCCATACGGCCCGCCCAATCGGGCCGGGCTTCCAGGATGGTCTGGTACCAGATTTCGGTTTGCGAGCGCGTATTGGTAAATACAAGCGTACTGCGGGCTTTTGCGATTGTTTCGACGACCTGCGGCAACAGCCTGATCCCCAGATGTCCGGCCCAGGGAAAGCGCTCGATGTGTTCGGGCACGATACTGTCAACGACGATTTCTTTGGGCATCAGCCCCTGAATTTTGCGCCCTGACACGGCCCGATCCCCCAGTAATACCTGCAGGGCCGTATCGGTGTTGCCCAATGTTGCCGAAAGACCCCAGATTCTAAGTTGAGGACACCAGCCCTGCAGGCGGGCCATGGCCAGTTGGGCCATAACCCCGCGCTTGCTGCCCATCAACTCATGCCATTCATCGACAATAATGGACACCAGAGAGCTGAAACGATGCTGCGCGCCCGGATATGAGAGCAAAAGCGAAAGACTTTCCGGGGTGGTGATGAGTACTGTGGGCAAACACCTTTGCTGACGGGCCCGCACCGAGGCGGGCGTATCGCCGGTACGCGTTTCCAGCGTCCAATCCAGCTCAAAATACGACACGGGCTCGCGCAGCGCCTGGCCGATATCGGCCGCCAATGCGCGCAGCGGGGTCAGCCACAGGACCTTTAACGGCGTCGTTTTTGACCGCGCACGCGCACCTTTAGACCGATCACCGGCGACATGCCTGTTGCCTCTTTCGGTCAGTGCTGAAACCAGCGGGCCCATAAAGGCGGCATAGGTTTTTCCGATGCCGGTGGGCGCATGAATCAGGCCGCTGTGACCCTGCAGGTAGGCCTGCCAGGCCTGTATCTGGAAATCGAACGGCTGCCAGTTTTGCGATTGAAACCAGCGCATCACCCGGTCAAATGCCGGTCGATATTGCTTCGCAGGTGTCGGTCGGGGTTCGCTCATTTTTCCTCAAACGCTAAGCAGCGGTCAGCAGTGATTTTAAGGTTTGCAGCGAATCGGCATCCTGGATTTTTTTGTCGGTTCGCCAGCGCAATATGCGCGGAAATCGCACGGCAATACCGGATTTATGTCGGGATGACCGGCGAATATCTTCAAAGGCGATTTCAAACACCAGCTCCGGATCAACCGAGCGCACCGGCCCGAAGCGCTCCAGTGTATGGGTGCGAACGAAGCGGTCCACCCGGCGGATTTCCGCATCGGTCAACCCTGAATAGGCTTTGGCAAACGGCACCAGTTTGTCCGCATCCCAGACGGCAAAGGTATAGTCGGTATATAGCCCGGATCGCCGTCCGTGACCCGGCTGGGCGTAGAGCAGGACGGCATCTATCGTCAGCGGATCTACCTTCCACTTCCACCAGTCACCCCGTCGGCGCCCCACGCGGTAGGGGGATGACAGGCGCTTCAACATCAACCCTTCGACGCCCCGGCTGCGCGCCTGCGCTCTGGCTTCACCCAACTGCAGCCAGCTGCCGGCTGCAACCGGTGATATGTTGAGGATACCCTCCTGCGGCAATGCGGCCAGGATGCGGGTCAGGTCTTTAAAGCGCTGTGCAAGGGAGCGGTCGCGAACATCATTTCCATGGACCTCTAAAATATCATAGGCCATCAGAACTACCGGCACCTCTTTAAGCAGTTTGGTACCAATATTTTTGCGGCCGATACGGCGCTGAAGTACCGAAAAATTCAATGGTTGCTCGTTTTGCCAGGCCAGAATCTCACCATCCAGCGCGGTTCCGTCGGGTAATCGTTGAGCCGCCTGCACAATTTCCGGAAATTTATCGGTGACCAGTTCTTCGCCGCGGGACCAGATAAAAACCCGGTCTTCACGTTTGATCACCTGGGCGCGAATGCCGTCCCATTTCCATTCAGCCTGCCAGTCTTCAATGGCGCCCAGGTCGGTTACATCCTGATCGAGCGGGTAGGCCAGATAAAACGGGTAGGGTCGGCTGATGTCGGTATCGCGTGTATCGGTCGAGAGAATCTGGTGGTAGGTTTCGGCATCGGGCGTCCACTCGCCCATCAGGCGATGCGCAATCACAGCGGCATCGATGCCGCTGACCTGCGATAGCGCCCGGGTGACCAGACGCTGGGATACCCCCACCCGGAAGGCCCCGGTGATCAGTTTGTTGCATACGAATCGCTGCGGGTTGTCGAGCTGCTGCCAGGCATCCGTAATCGCTCTCTGCTGAACGGCCTCGTCTTTTCCCCGCAGCGGTAACAGGATGTCTTCGACCCAGACGTGCAGGGGCCGGTTCTGTGTCCGGTTGCTCAACGGCAACACCAGGGTG
>JASFGN010000529.1:0-3391 GCA_050123735.1 Desulfobacterales bacterium
GTCATCTTTCATCATCAGGTTCACCTTTTTGCAGGGACTAAATTCATAAACCGGACGTGAATTAATTAATTTAGCCAGTCCGCATTATGTTGAAAACCATGGCGCAACAAATATATTGCATTTATCCGTCGATCTAAAGGCCGATCGATTCAATCCCGGCACGGTTTAATTGAAAAAAAAATGGATGATGATCGCGTCCGCATCTGATTCCGAAAAGATCGATGTAGTAGGAGATAATAGGCTGAAATGAAAGCAGAATGAAACGCCGTGTATATTCCTCCGCTGTTGAAAACCGGCTTAGGCTTTTGGAATCATGTCGATGGGCCATAAGCACCTCGGGAGGAATCATGTTTGCGAATCGAACAGTCTTTTATAGCTTCAGCCGTCAAAAATTGTCAAGCTGAAATAACAGATCGATTTTGTTAAAAATTAGAGTGTTGAACACACGCGAGGAGTAAAATGAATAAAACCGGCTTTTAGGGCGTTGAATCTTGTTCGCTGGCAAGGCGTACACGATCGTACGCGAGCATTTCGGACCGGCTTATAACGCAGCCATCGGGCAAGACATGATGCCCTGAAAGTCGGTTTTAGGATTCCGGGAGCCTCACCACCAGCACCGGTATTTTCGATCTTCGGATCACCCGGCGCGCGGTGCTGCCCAGCATGACATCTTCAAGTGTGCCGTGTCCGTGGGTTCCCATGACAATCAGATCGCAGTTATGCTCTTTGGCGCTTTTGATAATCTCCTCGACCGGATTGCCTCGCCGAACGATAATATCATCGGTGGTAAACCCATCACCCGCCTGCTGCTGCTTTACATCTTCGCTGAATTGATGCAGCGCTTCCTTGATGGCCAGATGTTCTCTTTTTTTGCCGATCAGGGCTTCTTTGGCTTCATCCATTTGCGATGATTTGATCTCCTGCCAGCGCTCCTCGCTGATATAACCGATAACCGTCTGGTCCAGCAGCGCCGGCACTTCCGGCAGCACATGAATCATGGTGATACCGGCGTTATAGAGGTTGGCCAGGCTGACCGCGTATGCAAAGGCATAGCGGGCATTTTCAGAAAGATCGGTGGCATACAGTATTTTTTTGACGTCCACATTGGGTAGGTTCATTTTCCTGCCTCTTTAGAGTTGAAATAAGGACAATTTAAAAAGCGATCAGCTCGCCGGTGCTTTTTTAAACATGCCTACCAAAGGCTTAAACCAGATACCGCTCAAAAACCAGGAGTACGCATAGGTACCAATTATGATCAGCACAAATGCCTTTACGATGTCCCAGGCGCTGCCGTCCAGGGAAAAGGCCGGGACATAGCCGAATAAAAAGGGCCCCAGATACAGAAATTTGGCAAATTTAAAAGAGGTAAAGGCCGTTTTCCACATGTTGGCCTTGGCAATCGTGGCGCCTGCAAAGGCGGCGATACACACCGGCGGTGTGATGTTGGAATCCTGCGACAGCCAGTAAACGATCATATGGGCCGCGATTTCATTGACCCCTAAATGGATCAGGGCCGGTACGGCCACCACCGCCGTAATCAGATAGGCGGCAGTCACCGGGACCCCCATCCCCAGTACCAGGGAAGCCAGGGCAATCAATAAAATCGTTAACACCAGAGACCCGCCGGCCAGTTCGATCACAATGTCGGCAAAGGTGAGCACCAGGCCGCTGTAGGTCAGCACGCCGATAATAATACCGATGACCCCCACGGTGGCGCCGATCTTGAGGCTGTTTTCGGCCCCCGAGCGGGAGGCTTCCACAAAGCGTATCAGTTCGGTTTTGACATCCGCTCCTCTGGATCTGCGGTAAAGGAGCATAATGATGGAAAAAACCAATCCATAGAGCACCAGCAGCCGCGCCGAAAATACTTTTTCCATAAAGGCGATACCGGAGGCTCCGACCACGGGCTTGAGGACCCAGGGCAAAATCGTCCCGCCAAGGAGCAAAAAGGCGGCTATCCAAAATACACTTAAATCGATTCGCGTTTCTTTGGTTTTGAAGCTGACCGCAACACAGGTGGCCAATCCCAGGATGGCCGAGTAGGCCGGCGAATAACCGGTCAGCATAAAGATCGTTATGACGACCAAGGGAAGGATATAAGGCCACTGGGCTTTGAGAATTTCGTTCGAGCTGTGTTCGCTTTTTTCGCCTCTGATATCGTGCATCTTGGCTTCATAATGCACCATGACAAACACGCTGAACACATACATCAACGCCGGAAATATGGCCACCAGCATGATTTTCGAATAGGGCACCCCGGTCAGCTCGGCCATGATAAAGCCGCCGGCACCCATGATGGGGGGCATGAACATGCCGGAAATGGAAGCCGCCGGCTCGATGCCGCCGGCCACATGGGGCCTGAACCCGGCTTTTTTCATCATCGGAATGGTAAAGGTGCCGGTGGACACCGTGTTGGCAATGGCGCTGCCGGATATGGATCCGAACAGACCGCTGGCGATGACCGATACTTTGGCGGGCCCGCCGATGCGGTGACCCACCGCCGCCAGGGGATAATCGATGAAAAAGCGCTGGGCGCCGGACTTTTCCAGAAAGGCTCCGAAAAGGACAAACAAGATCACATAGGTGGCCAGAACATTGGCCATGATGCCGAACACGCCGTCGCTTTTGTAAAATATGCTGGTACAAACCGCCGGAAAGGTATCGCCGGCATGGGCAAAAAGATCGGGCGCCAGGTTACCGTAAACCGCGTAAATCAACATCAGCGCCCCGATGATCACAAACACATTGCCCACCACTCTCCGGGCCAGCTCGATGCCGATCAGAACCCCGATCATGGCCACGAACATATCAAAGGGTGTCTCGGCACCGGTGCGGTAGTTGATGGCTTCAAAATATAAAATCCAGTAGCCGACGCTGAAGATGGAAAGGAAAATCAGAATGTAGTCGACGACGCGCAGCCATTTTTTTTTGGATTTATACAGCAAAAAGACCAGAACGTAGGTGATGATCACATATATGCCGCGGTGGTACTGGGTGGCGGCCGGTTGCACAACCGCCGCATAGGAGTAAAAAAGGACCAGCGAAACGGCCAACACGTCAAATACGATTTTTTCGAATCTGTTTAATTTATCGTACAATTTTTTACCCCCCCTTTTGATGACATTTGTGTCGGCCCAAAAATCCAGGAAAAAAATGCCGGCGCCATCCTTAAAAATGGTCCGTGAGATATGGGATAGCCTGCAGCATAAACTCACTGTGCTATACCCATATCTCACTTCTTAGATCAAGAGATAAAACCGCTCTGCGATTTTATTTCAGCATGCCTTTTTCTTTCCAGAATTTCTCGGCACCCGGATGAAACGGGGTGACGATATTGGTGGCCCCGGTCTCCAGGCTCATATTTTTAAAGGTCTTTTTCTGACCGTACATG
>JASFGN010000530.1:0-3385 GCA_050123735.1 Desulfobacterales bacterium
AACCGGCTCCGGCCATGAAGCCCTGGGGCATCAGCGGCCGGCAGGCGCAAATGCAGATGGGTCATTTGATGCAGATGAGAACTTTTCGTAAATTATAGGTGAGTGACGAGTGCTTAGTATTTGGTGTTTAGTGTTTAGAATATAGGGCAATCCATGTATCAATCGGAGCATTCATCAAAAATCCAAATACCAAACACGAAATACCAAACAACAGGCTATTCAAAGTATAAAGGAGTGCCCAAAAATGAATGAAGACATTAAAGTAAAAATGACGACAATGAATTATGACAAAGACCGGCCCAAGGCCGAAAATCCCGTCAAAATTGAAGACCTGTCTCTGCGTGACGGGCATCAATCTTTGTTTGCCACCCGCGGCCGTACCGAAGATATGATTCCGGTGGCCGAAATGATGGATGACGTGGGTTTCTGGGCCATGGAGGTATGGGGCGGTGCCACCTTTGATACCATGCACCGCTTTTTAAATGAAGATCCCTGGGAACGGATTCGGACGTTGAAACGCTACATCAAAAAGACGCCCTTTTCGATGCTGCTGCGCGCCCAGAACCTGGTCGGCTATCGCAACTATGCCGATGATGTCGCCAAAGCTTTTGTTGAAAGAACCTGTGAAAACGGTATGGACATCTTTCGAACGTTTGATGCCCTTAATGATTATCGTAACTTTGAAACCGTGGTACCGGTGATCAAAGAATACGGCAGGCATTTCCAGGGCTGCATCTGCTATACAATGACCGAGCCGCGCATGGGCGGAGAAGTCTATAATATTGACTATTATGTCAACAAAGCCAAAGATCTTGAAAAAATGGGGGCAGACAGTATCTGTGTCAAGGATATGGCCGGCCTGCTGGCACCCTATGATGCCTACCAACTGATCAAAGCCCTGAAGGCGGCCGTCAAACCGCCGATTCACCTGCACAGCCATTTTACATCCGGGATGTCACCGATGACCCATCTAAAGGCCATCGAGGCGGGTGTGGATATAATTGATACGGTTTTGTCGCCCTACGCGTATCGGACCTGCCATGCTGCCATCGAGCCTCTGGTGATGACCCTGCTGGGCACCAATCGTGACACCGGTTTTGACATCCGACTGCTGGCCCGAATCAACGAGATGCTGGAAAAAGAGGTCATGCCCAAATACCGGCACCTGTTGGATGATACCAAAATGTCCATTATCGACATTAACGTGTTGCTGCATCAGACCCCGGGTGGGATGCTTTCCAATCTGGTCAACCAATTACGCGAAATGGATGCCCTGGATAAAATCGATCAGGTCTATGCCGAACTGCCGCGGGTCAGAAAAGAGCTGGGGCAAATTCCGCTGGTGACCCCCACCAGCCAGATTGTGGGCACCCAGACAGTCAACAATGTACTGTTTGACGACGAAAATGAGCGCTATAAAATGATTACCGGCCAGGTAAAGGATTTGTGTTATGGGTTGTACGGTAAGACAGCCATTCCGATTGATCCCGAGGTACAGAAAAAGGCACTCAAAGGCTATCAGCGCGGTGAGGAGCCCATTACCTGTCGGCCGGCCGAGGTTTTGGCACCCGAGCTTGAGAAGGCCAAAAAAGAAATCGGCGATCTGGCCGTTGATCTGGACGACACGCTGATTTACGCGCTTTATCCGGTCACCGGAAAGCGTTTTTTGAAATGGAAATACGGCAAGGAAAAGCCCCCCCAGGATGTGCAGCCCATAACCCTGGCAGATGCGGCCGCCGAGCAGGAGCTTATAAAGAAGGCCAAAGCCGGTCTGCTGGTTGAAAAGGCGGCGAAAGAAGCTCCGGAAAAAAGCGAGAAAACCCGAACGTTTAACGTCTATGTGGATGGTGACTATTTTGAAGTTGCGGTGGATGAAGTCGGCGGCTCACCGGTGATCAGCTATGTGCAGCCAATGGCTGCGGGCGTGCAAATGCCGGCCGCCGCGCCGCCGCCCGCAGCAGCTCCGCCCGCAGCGCCTGCCGCTCCAAAGCCGGCAGCAGCTAAACCGGAAGAAGCCAAGCCCGCCGCTCCCGCCGCCGCACCGGCTGCAGCCATAGAAGGCACACCGTTGACCGCACCGATGCCCGGCATGATTGTCAAATATGAGAAAAAGGAGGGCGATTCTGTCAGCCAGGGTGAAACCGTTGTGGTGCTGGAGGCTATGAAAATGGAAAATGCGCTGCCGTCTCCAGCCAGCGGCACCATCAAAAGCATCAATTTCAGCAGTGGCGATTCGGTGGCCAAAGGCGCTGTTTTGGCGGTCATTGGTTAATTTATAGCCCGGTACCAGAGACAAGCCGGCTTCAGGTGTAATCTGACAGGCATAATGAGGCTTCAGGTTTCGGGTGTCAGGTGGCAGGGAACATAAGACTAAAATCCGAAAACAACGAAAAAATTCGACCGTTATTGCAACTGAGTAGCAGGGGCTCGATATTTACCACCGAAGGCTTGACACCTGAACACTGACACCTGAAACCTCTGGTAAGTGACAGATGAACACTGTAACATATTGCTGTTGCCGCTGCACTCGGGATACCGACGGAGTAAAAGAAGATGAAGATCCACGAATATCAGGCCAAGGAATTGTTTAAAAAATATGCCGTTCCGGTACCGGAAGGCGGGATTGCTTTCACTTCCGATGAGGCGGTTGCCGTCGCCAAAAATCTGGGCGGGTATCCGGTGGTCGTTAAGGCCCAAATTCATGCCGGCGGACGCGGCAAAGGCGGTGGTGTCAAACTGGCGCAGTCGGCCGATGAGGTCAAACGCATCGCCGGTGACATAATCGGAATGAACCTGGTAACGCATCAGACGGGTGCCGGCGGCCAGCGGGTTAAAAAAGTGTTGGTCGAGCAGGGCCTGAACATTGCCAAAGAGCTTTATCTGAGCATTATTCCGGACCGATCATCGGCCCAGATGATTATCATGGCCAGTGAAGCCGGCGGAATGGACATTGAGGCGGTGGCCGCCGAAACGCCGGAAAAAATTATCAAAGTTCCGATTCATCCGCTGCTGGGTTTGCAATCCTATCATTGCCGAGCAGTGGCTTTTGGGTTGAATCTGGTCCCGGCGGTCAGCAAACCCTTTGTGGCCATGTTAAAAAATCTTTTCCGGCTTTTTATGGATGCAGATTGTTCGCTGCTTGAAATCAATCCCTTGGTCATTACAGCCGAAGAAACCGTGGTGGCACTGGATGCCAAAGTGAACTTCGATGACAATGCCCTTTTCCGGCATCCGGATATCCAAGCTTACCGCGATCTGAATGAAGAAGATCCGCTCGAGGTGGAAGCTTCCAAATTCAATCTCAATTACATCAATCTGGACGGTAATGTCGGCAACATGGTCAATGGCGCCGGGCTTGCGATGGCCACGATGGATATTATCAAGC
>JASFGN010000531.1:0-3379 GCA_050123735.1 Desulfobacterales bacterium
GCAGGGGGATCTGAAGGATGGCATCCTGGGCTTCCTCTTGAACCTGGACGGCCTCCTTCTGCCGGCGTTGCTGAACTTCAGCCTGCCAGAGATCCACCATTTTTTGACGGCTCTCCACCGCTTTACGGGCCACATCGCGTTCCGTGCCGAACAATTCGACGATTACATTGTGCTTGCTCTGCCGCAGCTCGATCAAATTGATTTCGGCGTTTAATTTCTTACGCTCGGCCTCAAGGGTCAGCTTTCTGAAATAATCTACTGTTTCTTCTTCGGTGAGATTGGCCGGACCTGCCAGCTCGTTTTGCACCTCTTTGCGCCGGCTTTTTGCGCTGGCCAATTGAGTGGCCGCCTGGCCGCTGAACTCCTTTTCTGCCGTCAGGCGAGCATCCCATGCCTGCAACCTGTTTTGAGCCTTTATGAGCTCAGATTCTTTTTGCAGGAGCCGCTGTTCAATTTTAGGTATGTCCATTTGCTGCGACCGTTCGGCGATGCTGTCCGATGCTGATAAAGGTCTTTTCAGCTCCGCCACTAAAATTTTCAACCTTGCGGGGGCCGCTTCGACCAGCTGTAAGAGTTCTCCGGTCTGTTTTTCGGTGCTGCCGGCCATTTCCAGGAAAGCGATTGCCTGATCGATATACGTCAAACTGTCACTTTTAGCGGCAGCATCGATATCGGTCCTATTTTCGATGGCGCTGCGCCGGTTCTTTAGGTTTTCGACCGTTAGCGCCGGCGACGGTGTGGTCGGTTGTAAGGCCTGTTGGGCATTGATTTCGCCCGCTGAAACCAACAGCAGCCCCATAAAAATCATGCAAACGAACCTGATCCTTTTTTTTATCACGTGCAACCTCTCTCGGCATCCGGGCAATAAAGCGCTGACATTTGTCGGCCGTCGGTTGCCCCAGCCTCTTATAAATGCAGATTACAATAATAACAACGGATTGCATTGTCAAACAAATCCGCTCAATGGCCGCGGCTGCGAAGATTCAATGACGAGGGTATCGATTTTGCTTTTGGGA
The DNA here is from genome assembly GCA_050123735.1 of Desulfobacterales bacterium. Taxonomy (GTDB): domain Bacteria; phylum Desulfobacterota; class Desulfobacteria; order Desulfobacterales; family JAHEIW01; genus JAHEIW01. Next base: position 1,017 of record JASFGN010000531.1, read on the forward strand.
GTAACGCAGTGTATCTGGCCAACGACGACAAGCGCCCGTTAAATCTGAAAATGCTTGCAGGTGAAACGGTGACACATGCCCCGGAGGGAAATGACAGTGAGGGGCAAGAAATGGTCCGACATGACCGTATTCGCTTGATGGCAGGAGCGGTGGCAAATGCTTTGTAAGGGGCTGCAATCGATGCCTGAAAACCGTCTCAGAATAGCAGATGAGCAGCGTTATTTTTTGGGGCTGTCCAGCCAATAGGGATTAATCAGATCCTCGAAAATGGTCATGGCTGCCTCTGCGCCCTGACCCGAAGCCGTAACGATCTGCTTGTATCCGCCTTCCACGTCGCCGGCAGAATAGACGCCGGGAACAGAAGTGCGGTGCTTGCCGTCCTGCTGAATATAGCCGTCTTCGTTTATTTCAAGACCGAACTTCTCGGCCAACTCCACCGCCGGCTCATAGCCGATGGCGATAAAGACACCGTCGGTTTGAAATTCGGTTTGCTCATTGGTCTTATTGTTGACCAGCAGAACTTCGCTGACCCGCTCTTCTCCCCGAATTTCCCTTACTTCAGTGTTCCACAGCACCGGGATATTATTGTTAAACAATTGCTGGGCCAGAAACTCTTGGGCCCGCAGTTTGTCGCGTCGATGAATCAGGGTAACATCGATGCCCATATGGAACAGATGCAGGGCTTCGGTAACGGCACTGTTGCCGCCGCCCACCATAATAACTTTTTTGTTTCTAAACAGCGGTCCGTCGCATGTGCTGCAGTAACTGACCCCTCTGCCGGACAGTCGCTTCTCGCCGGGGATATTCAGATGCCGGTGACTGGCACCGGTGGCCATCAAAATCGTTTTGGTATTAAATTGCCGCCGGTTGGTCTTAACCGTAAACGGCGGGCCGGACTGGATGTCCACAACGGCTTCACCCTGAAAAATCTGGACATATTGCAACGCATGGCTGACCATGATATCCACCAGTGACTTGCCGCCCACCGAGGTAAAGCCCGGATAATTTTCAACAATCGGGGTAGTGGCTACCTGGCCGCCGAGCGCGTCCCGCTCGACAATGGCCGTGCGCAAGCCACTGCGGACCGCATAAATACCGGCCGTTAAGCCGGCCGGTCCGCCGCCAACAATCAGCAGGTCGGTCTCAACCAGCTCGGCATCACTGTCCGGTATAAATATGGTCTGGGCCTCTAATTTTTGCATCGAAAGAATAAACACTTCTTCCGGCTGTGCGCCCTGTCCGATCAGGACATCGTTGGCGTATGCCTGGGGCACGCTCTGGGCCGAATACTGATCGGCCAGCTCGGGTTCGCTCTGGATATCGATTATTTCAAGAGAAATCTTATCCGGCATCTCAATGGCGGCCTTGACCGCATTGATGGCCTGCTGGGGACAATACGGGCAGGTGGGGCTGACAAAGATTTTGATATGACGGTCTGAATCAATGCGTTTCATCACCTTCAAGGCCTGGTCGCTCAGTTGGCTTTTTCCCAGGCCAACCAGGATCAATATTTCAAGAAACGTGCGCGCTTCTTCACCCATTGGAGCGCCCAGCCAATGGATGGCGTATTTTTCCGGTGCAATCACAAGCGTAGGGGAATGGGAGACATTCCACTTTTGGGCCAGCTCGTGGTCCAGGCCATATTCCCTCAGCGTAATCTTATCGCTGAGCTGGCGAAAGGCACGAATCACCTCCCGATTGGCATGTGTAAACACATCTTCTTGTCCTTTAGCAGTGAACAGGTAAAGCGGCATATCATTGGGCAATTGCTCGAAGGTTGCCTTCAGCTGCCGTAGATACGCCTGACTGGCCATTTCACTTTGTCTGGGATCCATATGAGAGGCATCCTGCATCGTCAATCCTTTCTTCTTTTATATTTGGAACGATCAGCTTAGGTTGTATATTCTAAGTCCACCCGAAGGTTGTGTCAACCGGGTTTAGACTTTACTGCGACAGGAGGGTTGGATGATGCAAACGAGGATCTATTTCCACAAACATGAGGGCGTGGTTTAGTCTTCGAAACCGCCTGTTTGCAGCAGGGCCCGGGCGAGCTTCAGATCTTCTGGACGGGTAATTTTAATGTTGCAGCGACTGCCGGGTATCATTTTAACGGCTGCGCCAAGCCGCTCTACAAGTGAGGCATCATCGGTTCCGATAAAACCGTCCTGTTTGGCAGAGGCATGGGCTTTTTTAATCAGTTTGATCTCAAACGCCTGGGGCGTCTGGGCTAACCACAGGGTATTGCGCGGCCGGGTTTGAACAATTACATTTTGGGCATTAACCTGTTTAACCGTATCGGATGCCGGCACGCCCAGAATACAGGCGCCTTGTTTGTGAGCACCTTCGATACAGGCCCGCAGATG
>JASFGN010000532.1:0-3378 GCA_050123735.1 Desulfobacterales bacterium
ATGCGCGCAAATCGGACGCCGGTGTTGGGATATGAGGGACTGGGACCGATCCTGGGTCGCCTAAAACCGTCATATGCGTCGAGTCCCGGCGGTATTCGCAAAAACACCGGAGGGCCGTCCATCCCGACGGTTCGAATACTCAAAGCGCGGTTACAGTTAAACGAGGCGTACCATGCAACGGGCAAGCGACCGTGCAGCATTTCAAAATTGCGGCAGCCTTTGGTTTCGAAAATGACCCGGCGATCGCTGCCCAATGAATCGATGTGGCGGATGAGCATCCGGCTCACATCCCGGGGATCGATACACCCGGCCCTGGGGCCATGCGCGCTCAGCTGCAGGCGTTCGCTTTGTAAAAGTTCGTGTATGCCCTCAAATGCAGGCTCTTGTAAGATGGTATTTAGGTCTGCATGGGCCAGATCGTTACCGTACCGCCCGGCCCGCGGAATGAACAGAACGGTCAAATTCGGATTGCGCAAGAGCATGATTTCAAAGCGCTTCAGATCAATAAGGGATTCCAGGTAATCATCACAGAAAAAAACGAGCAGCGTCGGCTCGTTGGCATCCACGACCTCGGCATGATAATCGTTGAGCGACTCCAGCCCGAACCAACCTTCAGGTCGCCCGGCGATGTCCAGCACACGCCTGACAACATTCCACAGATCCGTAGCAGTCACATTCCGCACAGCCACCGTTGTTTTGATCCATTGCGAAGGAAGCGGGATCAAATCCCGGTTCAACAAAAAAGAGGCGGCTGAGGCGGAACTCTTCAAATTTATGCCGACGTGCCCGGATAATACGGACAGGTGAATCAGTCGGGCGATGTCGCGGGCCTTGATGCCATGGGCGCCGCCTTTTCCAAGCCCATCGAGCAGCGCCAGCCCGATCCGATGGCAAAGGGCGTTAAATTCCCGGTACATGTGCGGTTCAGGGCCGCAGCCATCCGGATGTCGGATATGAGTGATAATCCGGACGAATGTATCCTCATATACCTGCTGGGGAATGGCGTCTGCCAGGGTACTGCCCTCAGCGGTTTTTAATGCGAGGAAGCCGGCAACCTGCTCAACCAATTTCGGGATCGAAGTGGTTGTTGCCGGGGTGTGATGCCGACACCCGGCTTCGGCCTTGATGACGGCATTTGCGGTCCGCAGCGCTGTGCGTTCCAGCCAATCGTCAAACGTCTCCAGAGGAGCATCCAGGGTATCCTGAAAAATTTCGGGATGTGTCTGCCGGTACCCGATGGAAGTGGTTCCGGGAAACCGACGCGGCCCAAAATACCGCACAAGGTCATCGGGCAATGCGGGATTGGGCTCGCGGTAAAGTATGCGCCGGCTCAGCGCATACTGCTGCTGCAAAGGTATCATAATGCGAGTTCTTTTCGGTTTCAGGGGATCCAGGTTTATCCGCAAATCGGTTTCCGATAGAGACGCAAATATGATCATTTAACAGCGAAACAGTCAAGAACATATAAATCAGGGACGTCCATGAAATTATAACTTTCTTCGTAATACGCAAACGCCCATAAAAAAAGGATAGGGTCCATACCCTATCCCTCATTTTCACTGCAGCATATGAGATGCTGGATGTACTATTGTTTCATTATACCGTATCCAGCATCCCAAATCGGCTTAAGATCATTGCGGTTTTTTTCACTGGGGACACGCGTCTGAATTTGTTTTTGTCTGCAAAATTAATTTTTGATTGCGCTCCCTGCGCCTAGCTTTTTATCTTTGAGGCTATTCTGCCGGGATCGCCTGCTCTGTTCTTTTAAGTTTCTCCGGAGCGTATCCCTTTTGCGGCAAACGCTTCAAAATACTCTGATAGACCGCCGCGTCCAGGGTGGGGGTGCGGCTGAGGATCCAAAGGTATTTGCGTGAAGGTTCCCCCACGACAGCCCATTGATAATCCGGGGCAAGATCGATAATCCAGTAATTGCCCTTGAAAGGCCAAAAAAACCAGACCTTCAGCTTGGCATTTGTGGCGCTATCTACCACCTCAGCTTTCCCTTTAGATTCTTTCAATGGCCCTTCGAGGCTGTCCTTGCGGCAGCGGTTGACGACCTGGATCTTGCCGTCGGGCAGCAGGCTGTATTCGGCCGTCGTGGCGGTGCACCCCTTTTGAAACCAGGCCGGATAACTGGCAATCTCGTACCACTTTCCGAGGTATCGGTTCACATCTACCGTTTCGACCACCGCTAAAGGTGGCTCGCTTACAGCCGCGCCGGCACAACCGAACACCACCAGCGCGAGGCCAACGAGGACCATTAGAAGCTTCATATCGAACTCCTTTTCACAGATTACATTTTCAGGTATTCCATATAATAAAATCAGATGCGAAATCCCGCTTTGTCACAGTGCGGGAGCCCGATTCGGAAGCCTGTCGCAGCGAAGCGCAGATCCGGCGTCATTTGGAAGATGCGGGGCGGCCTGCGGATTCAAAGAGCGGGATTCGTTGGTTGATAATAGTAAACCTGTCCGACAGACTTGCAAAAGATCTTATGATATCAAACGGTCTGTTGCGGACAGCGCAATTATCGGTACAAACTTTCTATTTTGCAACTGAAATTTGATTCCGGCACGATTTTTTAGTCAGTCTCTGCCCGGGCGATTATGGCAATTTTTTACCCCGGCTTTAGACCGCCATCAACTTTGAATTTCGCTTCCGGAATAAGGGTCCGGGGATTCCAGAGCCTCTCTTATAAATCTGTCTTCTGCGTCCGATCGTAAGGACGAGGACAACGACCTGTTGATCCTGGACCTCGCATAGGATGCGATAATCTCCGACGCGATATCGCCACAACCCGGCATAATCGCCTTTTAAGGGCTTGCCGAAATGTCTTGGATTTTTGCAACCTTCAATCCGATCATTCAATCATTCGAGAATGCGCCTTTGAACAGGCCGATCAAGCTTTCTCAATTGCCGCTCTGCAACATCGCTAATTCTAACCGTCCAGGCCAAGCTCTTTCCTCAATTGTTTCAGCGATTTGGTACTGCTCATTTTGGATAGAGACTCTTTAGCAAGTTCCAAGTCCTCGTTGTCCTCTATATATTGGATAATCGCTTCCCTAACCACCGCGCTGCGATTGCTACCGCGAGTTTTGGCAAGCAGATCTAATTCTTTCTCAAGTTCCTTATCTAAACGGATCGCCAACATTTTTTCCCTCCATAAAATTTCGTTATACAAAGCATAACATCTCGCGGGATATGTCAACAGATTTCAAACAATGAAAAAGGGATCACATCTAATTATGTAATCCCTTGAATTTATTGGTACGCCCGGCAGGATTCGAACCTGCGGCCTACGGATTCGAAGACAGAACCTCCGAGTTTCCTAACCTCCTCAAATTACATCAACATACTGAAATCATTGAATTTAAAAAT
>JASFGN010000533.1:0-3373 GCA_050123735.1 Desulfobacterales bacterium
AAACGCGTCAGCCTGCTGAGCCCGGACATGCCGCATGAATACTCCGTCACCTATGTGCCTTCCTTGAAGCGGTTCGCTGCTGTCCACTCTGAAGATGGATTGTCAGACACCATTTTGCTGCGCCTGTCCCCCAGACCGCAAGGTCCCTGGAGTGAACCGATCCCGATATTTCAGTGCCCGGAGGCCGGCTGGGATGGTTCGATATTCTGCTATGCTGCCAAAGCCCACAGCGAACTTTCCGAGCGACCGGACCAATTGATCGTCACCTATGTCGCCAATTCGGTTGATTTTAATGCAGTCGTTGATGATATCCGGCTGTATCGGCCGAGATTTTTACGGATTACATTTTCAAACAGGTAACGCAAGTACCGTGTCTCAGAAATAATTTACAGAAAAGAGCCGGCCATGTCATTTTCTGAAAGGCGCTATGAATACTTAGGTGCCGGTGCCCCGATATTTGGGATTCAACCCGCGCAATAGATCTATCGAAATGCTTGGGTGTCCCTCATCCCAAATATCGGGGCACTGTATAGCCCGGGCGCTAATAATCGGCATATCACCTTTTGAACACATGTATCTATTAAATCAAGATGTGAAATCCCGTTTTTAAGCGGGGTCAGAAAACAACATGCCCGTCCGGCAGCTTGAGTGCAGTCATCCTCTGAGTGAGATCCGAACAATATTACAAGTTGTTTCGGGGACACGAAACTATTCGCTAACTTCTGATTGAATCCAGTCGAGAAAAGGCGGGTAGCCGCCTGAAACGCGCAGGCTGACGATACAGGGGCAGTCGTAGCTGTGCAGGGACTTGACTTTGTCGATCAGTTGCGGAACCCTTGTATCAGTGGTTTTGGCAATTATGACCACTTCTGAATCTTCCTGTAATTTTTCCTCCCAGCGATAAATGGACTGCATATTATCCCAAATGTTCACGCACGCAGCCAGTCGGGATTCCACCAGGGCCTTGCCGATTTTTTGAGCTTCGGCCTTACTGCCGGCGGTCATGTAGATGAAGTTTACGGACATGTTGCACCTCTTTTATCAGATGACAGAAGACAGAGGTCAGATGACAGAGGTCGGATGTCAGAAGACAGACGACAGAAGTCAGATGACGGAGGTCGCAAAACAGCGGACATGTCGGTCTTTTTTCTTGCGGTGATTTCATCTGATATCTGTCTTCTGACTTCTGTCCTCAGTTAACTATGAAACAGAGCGGACGATACCACTTTTGGCTTTCCATTGGCTGCTGCCTTTTGACGCTAAACTTTCAAAACATTCCACCAGATCGTCGACCTGGGCTTTGTTCCAACCATCCAGCCGAATGCCGATCTGGTTGCCCGGTTTGGCAGACTTGACATCTTGGCGCTCGATCTGCAGGGATGTTATTTTGCCGAAATAGGCGGGCCCCATCGCGGTAATCACCCGAAAATTTTTGCCCGTTTCAATGACACCTTCAAGCACCTCACATCCGATCACCATGCCTTTGGGGCTGATATTAAAGGTGGCAATGACTTTGGCTTTACCGGTAATTTTCTCTTCCGGTTCGGCGCTTCTAAAGCTCTGCGCAATCTTACGGATGTCTTCTGTCAGTTTATAAATGGTGTCGTAAAGCCGCACTTCAACACCGAATTCTTTGATTTCCCGCTCCAATTTCGGCATTATATCCACGCTGAAGCCAACCACCAGCTTGCTGCCGGTTCGTGCCATCAGCACGTCCGACTTTGATACATTCCCGACCCCGGACTGGATGACTTCAATCTGAACTCCGGGTACGTCAATTTCGGCCAGACTGGCGTTAATTGCTTCAGCTGTGCCGGCCACATCGCATTTTAGAACAATTTCCAGTTTATGACCGACTTCAGACTCAGCGGATAATTTTTGCTTTTTTTTGCGCGTCATTGCTGTATACCTTCTAACAGCGTAAGTTAAGAATCAGCCCAAATTCCTTTTTATTGACAACAATTTACCTATTTTCAAGCACCTAAAGTATAATTTCTTTTCGTGCAAACACAAGTATTACCTGTATTTTTCATGAAAATTAATGAGACAGTATCCGCTCGGCGGCCATTCTGGCGCGCTCAAAAGGATCCACCTCAAGCCTGCTGGTTGGCTCCTGCCGGTATTCAAATATGACAAAATATAGCGTTTGAATCAGAAAAAACAGCCATATTCCCAGGGCCGCTGATACCGGCGCAGTGATCACCACAGCAGACATTGCCAGGCCTGCACCCACACCCAGTCCGCTCTCGGCAATAAGCCGTATTGCTGCCGGTCTGCGCCTGAAGCAAATGCCGCTGCGTATCCAGGCGAATATCCCCAGAGCCGCACATGCAAATGTCGCTGTGGAGTGGATGCAAAGCGCGGCAATGAGCAACAGTATTATCGGCAATGCGATTGCTGAAAACGGCCTGGAGGCCCAGCGGGACAGCATCAATCCGTAACCCGCTAAAAGGACCCACAGAAACAGCTGATCGCCGAGCGGCCAGGGTAGCAGGGAATGCAGAAATATACTGGCGGGCAGATACATTATGGCGCCGAGCAGTCCCCAGACCATTGTCGAGCGTATCGGCTTTACGCTGCCTTTCATGATGTCTTACCTCCTTTGATGGCTTCTTTTCTTTGCAAAAGCTCCAGTTCGATCTCTTCCTCACTCAGGTCATGGGCTGCAAAACCGGGCAGATCCACCGGCGCGGTATCTTCCCAGCGCTTTTGTTCGGCCCTGTGAAAATATTGCGTGGCTTTTTGCTGCAAGCGTTCATATTGCAGCCGTTGTTGCTCAATTTTGTGCCGCAGCTGTTTGATGTCATCAGAGAGACGATCGATATGCCGGTGGCGGTCGGCTTGAATGCCGATCAAGGGTTTGAGTTTTTTAATCAGCATGCGGCCGATATCGTCCCTGTCATTTTTAAGAGCGATCTCCAGGTCCACCTCTAAACCTTCACGCCTTTTATCTGCTTTTTCATATTCCTGCCGGGCCTGATCCCGCGCCCGGCATATCCGGCTGAGCTCGGCCTCCTTTCGCATCAGCGCCGCTTGCATATCCCTGAGGTGCTGTTTGAGAAGTAATTCCCGGTTTTCAATCTGATCCATGACACCATGGAGATCGGCTTTACACAACCTGATTGCACGCGTCAAAAGTCCCATAATTTTTTTCCTCCAATTTTTCAAACTTTTATATACTTGATTGTTTAATTGTTTTACCAGCCTTCGATCGACAGCATAACATTCGAAATTCGAAGCACGAAATCCGAAACAAATTCAAATTTCCCAATGACCCAAACAAAAAATGTTTCGGAAATTGTGATTTATAATTTTGAGATTGTTTCGAATTTCGAAATTCGTGCTTCGGATTTTCCATAAGATTCACAATTAA
>JASFGN010000534.1:0-3364 GCA_050123735.1 Desulfobacterales bacterium
TAAAAATAGCGGTTTTAGGTGCGGGAAATCATCTCATTCTATATCTTCATAATTTAAAAATGATTTAAAGCGGTTAAGTTGTTAGGCCAGCGTAGCTCAGCTGGTAGAGCAACTGATTTGTAATCAGTAGGCCGGGGGTTCGAATCCCTTCGCTGGCTCCAGATATGACAGCGGACATGCAATGTTTCCTGCACCCTATAAGCCATGGCCGTTTGAGCGTGAATTAACAATCGGTGGGGTTCCCGAGTGGTCAAAGGGAACAGACTGTAAATCTGTCGGCGAAGCCTTCGGAGGTTCGAATCCTCCCCCCACCACCAACCTCAGCTAAGTCGTTTGTAGGAGATTTCGGTTTAACCATTAGGGATCGATTCGAACTACATGACTTCCTGCATGAATTTGATTTCAGTTTCTGTGGGAACAGGTTTAGTCTCCCTATTTTGTAACTTGATTTTCAATGCTTAAGCGGGAGTAGCTCAGTTGGTAGAGCTTCAGCCTTCCAAGCTGGATGTCGCGAGTTCGAATCTCGTCTCCCGCTCCAGAAAAAGGATCGATTGTTTCTAAGCACCTGGCGTTAAGCCACTGCCCACGTAGCTCAGTCGGTAGAGCGCTTCCTTGGTAAGGAAGAGGTTCACCGGTTCGATCCCGGTCGTGGGCTCCAAGGAACCATATGCCATTTTGGGACGTATTTGCTTGGGGCGGCCTTAAATGGGTTAAACATATACATCATAGCCTTATAACTAAACCATACTAAACACCATGGGAGGATGAGAAGATGTCGAAGCAGAAGTTTGAGCGAACCAAGCCGCATGTAAATGTGGGCACCATTGGTCACATAGATCATGGTAAGACGACCCTGACGGCGGCGATCACCAAGCATTTGGGCAAAAAGGGCTTGGCGGATTTTATACCGTTTGATCAGATTGACAAGGCGCCTGAGGAAAAGGAGCGTGGGATCACCATAGCGACAGCGCATGTGGAGTATCAGACCGCCAATCGTCACTATGCGCACGTGGACTGTCCGGGTCATGCGGACTACATCAAAAACATGATTACCGGCGCAGCTCAGATGGACGGTGCGATATTGGTAGTGGGTGCTGATGATGGTCCGATGCCCCAGACGCGCGAGCACATTTTATTGGCGCGTCAGGTGGGTGTTCCGCGGATTGTGGTGTTTTTAAACAAGACTGACATGGTTGATGATGAGGAGTTAATCGAGCTGGTGGAGTTGGAGTTACGGGAGTTGTTGGACAAGTATGAGTTTCCCGGCGATGATACGCCCATTATCAAGGGGTCGGCGCTCAAGGCCCTGGAGTCAGATGATCCTGAAAGTGAAGAGGCCAAGTGTATATTTGAGTTAATGGAAGCGATTGATTCGTATATACCGGAGCCTGAGCGGGATGTGGACAAGCCGTTTTTGATGCCGATTGAGGATGTATTTAGCATATCGGGTCGGGGTACGGTGGTTACGGGTCGAGTGGAGCGCGGTATTATTCATGTGGGCGATGATGTTGAGATTGTGGGTATTCGTCCGACGTTAAAGACGGTGTGCACCGGCGTGGAGATGTTTCGCAAGCTGTTGGATGAGGGTCGCGCGGGCGACAACATTGGCGTATTGTTGCGCGGCACCAAGCGCGATGAGGTTGAGCGCGGTCAGGTGGTGGCGATACCGGGCACGATCACCCCGCACACCAAGTTTAAGGCTGAGGTGTATATATTGAGCAAGGAAGAAGGGGGTCGTCACACGCCGTTTTTTAGTGGCTATCGGCCGCAGTTTTATTTTCGCACCACCGATGTGACGGGCGTACTGACATTGCCCGAGGGTGTGGAGATGGTGATGCCGGGAGACAATGTAGCGATTGAGGCTGAGCTGATCACCCCGATTGCGATGGAAAAAGAGCTGCGTTTTGCGGTGCGCGAAGGCGGCCGCACGGTGGGTGCCGGTGTGGTCAGCGATATTATCGAGTAACGCAATAGGAGTCGAACGGTGAGAATAATTGTTACCCTTGCATGCACGGAATGCAAAAGAAGAAATTATACAACCACGAAAAACAAGCGCACGACGCCAGATAAGCTGGAGTTTAGTAAATATTGTCGATTTTGCCGTAAGCATACGCCTCACCGGGAGACAAAATAAGCGTTTCCGGATGACATCGACTGAATAACAATTGTGGAATTGAGCATAAACGACGGCTTCGGTCACTTGTAGAAAGCGCCAAAGCTGGTTTTTGATGAACTGATTCCAATTTAAGGATGCAGGCCAGTAGCTCTAACGGTAGAGCATCGGACTCCAAATCCGGCGGTTGGGGGTTCAAATCCCTCCTGGCCTGCCATCTGCTTTTTAAGGCTCAGGGTATAAAGGTCAGGGAACGATGGAATTCCTTATATCTTTGACGCTTTGAGCTTTCACCATTTTAGGAGTGATATGGGACGGCTACAACGAAAAAAAACCTCTGGCGCCAAAAAAAAGAAGAAAAAATCGATCGCATCTGCTGCAACCCAAAAAGTTCAGCAGACCGCTGATGTCAGCGGAAAAAAGGCGGCTGTTACAGCACCGCGCAGTAAAGAGGCCAGGCCGGCAAAAGCGGTGGCATCCAATAAGCAGTCTCCGGCGGTCAGCACCTCGACTGCCAAGCCAAAGGCGAGCTTTATTCAAACGGCGATCCAATTTCTAAGAGAGGTCAAAATTGAGCTCAAAAAGGTGACATGGCCATCGCGCAAGCAAACTATTGGCTCTACCGCGGTTGTCATTGCCTTAGTTTTGATTATTTCTATGTTTCTCGGAGCCGTTGATATCGGCTTGTCCAATCTGATCCGTGTAGTCTTGCAATAAAACGAGGAGGAAATCGATTGGCGCTTAAATGGTATATCATTCACGTGTATTCAGGCTTTGAAAATAAAGTCAAAGCCAGTTTGGAAGAACGCATTGCCACATCCCAGCATGCAGACAAGTTTGGAGAGGTGGTTGTGCCTACCGAAGAAATTGTTGAACTCGTGAAAGGCAAACGCAAAACATCGGCACGCAAGTTTTATCCGGGCTACATCCTGGTCCAGATGGATCTAAATGATGAGACCTGGCACATCGTCAATAACACCGCCAAAGTCACCGGATTTTTGGGCGGTCGACACAAACCGACACCGCTATCCGAAGAAGAAGCGGATCGAATTTTAAATCGCATGGAAGCCGGCAAACTGAAACCGCAACCCAAATATTTTTTCGAATCCGGGGACGAAGTTCGTGTCATCGACGGGCCTTTTACCAATTTCAATGGAACCGTCCAGGAAGTCAATCCCGAAAAGGGAAAGATCAAGGTGCTGGTCAGCATTTTCGGCCGTTCAACACCGGTTGAATTGGAGTTTGTACAGG
>JASFGN010000535.1:0-3358 GCA_050123735.1 Desulfobacterales bacterium
CCATTGACATCTCCAGCGCCTGACTGTCGGTATTGGCGGCAATGAATTTAACGCCATGCAAATGGGATGCAATCATATTGTTGATGGCGTTACCGCCCGCACCGCCGACTCCAATTACCTTGATTTTTGCTGATTTTTCCTGGTCCACATAGGTAAACATTTGTACCTCCTGCAGGTTAGTGGTTAGCTCTTACTTATAGCCCTCAATCAATTATCTAAAAACGTATGCTTAAATCCGAAGCACTAAACCCTAAATCCGAAACAATTTCGAAATCCAAAATTCTAATGCTCAAACACGTTTTGAATTTGGGTCATTTGAAATTTGAATTTGTTTCGAATTTCGAATTTCGGTTTTCGAATTTGTTGCCCTGACACTAAAAAATTGTTTATCTAATTTCACTTTTTGATTTTCACCCGATTCCTCTGAACTATTTAAACAACGTCATTGAACCAGCGTTTCATGCGGGTCATGACGCGGTTAAAAATATTTTTATCCCGAATTCTGAATTTGCGTGAATCCTGATTGCGCGCTCCGTAAAGCACAAGCCCCACGCCGGTGGCGTACATGGGATTGTTGACAACATCCACCAGGCCGGTAATCGCGCGCGGTTTGCCGATCCGGCAGGGAAGATTGAAAATCGATTCGGCTATTTCATTGACGCCTTCTAAAAGCGCGGTTCCACCGGTGATGACGACACCGGATGGGATCGTATTTTCCATACCGGAGCGTATGATTTCACGCTGTACCAGCTGGAAAATTTCCTCCATGCGCGGTTCCAGTATCTCACCCAGAATCTGGCGGGGTAACTTGCGCGGCTCACGGCCGCCCATCCCGGGCACCTCGATGGTCTCGTCGGCGCTGATGTTTTGTGCGATGCAACTGCCGTATTTCTTTTTGATCTTTTCAGCTTCGGCGTGAGGTGAGCGTAATCCGATGGCGATGTCGTTGGTCAGATTGTTGCCGCCCAGCGCCAGAACAAAGGTATGTTTTATATTGTTCTGGGAAAAGATGGCCAGGTCGGTGGTTCCGCCGCCCAGATCCAGCAGGGCCACACCGAGCTCTTTTTCTTCATCGGTCAGGACGGCCTCGCCTGAGGCCAGCGATTCCAGAACGATATCGCAAACATCCAGCCCGGAGCGGTTGGCGCATTTAACGATATTATGGGCTGATGCCACTGCTCCGGTGACAATATGAATTTTGGCCTCAAGACGCACGCCGGACATTCCCACAGGGTTCTGGATGCCGCGCTCATCATCCACCATATATTCCTGCGGCAGCACATGAATCACCTCACGGTCCATGGGGATGGCGACTGCCCGGGCCGCATCGATCACGCGGTCGACATCCGAATCGCTGATTTCGTGACCCTTGACCGCAACGATTCCGCGGCTGTTAAAACCGGTGATGTGGCCGCCGGCAATACCGGCATATACGGATGAAATTTCGCAGCCGGCCATCAGTTCGGCTTCTTCCACAGCCTTCTTGATGGATTCAACGGTTGATTCGATATTGACCACCACCCCTTTGCGCAAACCGATTGAGGGGCTGGTGCCGATGCCGATAATGTTGGCCGAGTTTCCGGATACTTCGCCGACGACCGAGCAGATTTTAGTGGTTCCGATATCAAGACCGACGATAACATCTCCCTGCATTTCATACCTCCTTATGGTCGTCGCCCGGGACCGACTCTACGGGATTGACCACGATGCGGTTAACATTGTTGAGATCAATGCGATTGAAGTCCGGAAAGCTCCGCCGTTGATTGCCGTAGCTGAGAATATTTTTGAACATACGCAATTTAAGCGGATAATTGTGATAACCCAATACAACGGTTTTCATTTGTTCAAATACCTTGAGGGTAATCCCGATTTCGCGATCCACCAGGATGTGCTTGATCTGACGGTTAGACAGTATCCCGCGCGCCTGTTTGCCCATCAGCAGCACCTGCATCACCGCTTCAAAGGGTCTGTTAAGCAATCCCTGTGATTGTAAACGGTTTTGAGCGCGCGTTGGTTGCTGGATGCCTGTCAGTGCTGATGGACCGGTCCTGCTGATGTCGCTTAATTCCAATCCGCTCACCAGCGGCAAATCGGCAGGATCCCCGGCAGCCCATTCTTTAAAAACCTGCCCCTTTTCGTTTAAAAGGTATTTGCGATCCAGTTCGACAATTGCCAGCGGCCTATGCTCGTAGACTCGGATATGAAGCCCGGCGGGGATTTCACGCCGGACTTCGGCCTCTGCAATCCAGGGATTCGCCAGCAGGCGCTTGCGGGTCATGGCCAGATTAACCGCCAGGATATTGACGCCTTTTTCGACCTGCGCCGCAGCGATAATCTGTTTTTCGTTCAGGCGCTGCCCGCCTTCGATTTTTACGTGGCGGGCTTTGAAATAATCGCACTGGGTGATGACATCATGGACGAGCACAAACACACAGCTGGTTGCCAGCAGTCCGGCAACACCGGTGACGGCGTAAAATCCGATGACCAGGCGGCGCAAAAACGCAAATCGGCGTTTCTTTTTAGCGCCTTTACGGATGTTTTTGCGCGGCTTTCGTTTTCGTCCCATGAATCACCTCAATTGATATTGATGGCTGTACTCAAATAGCACTCCACGACTGCTGTCTGCAGGCACATGGTGCAAGGCGCAAGGCACAAGGTTTTTGATGTGTTTGCAATGTAAATTTCAATTTTTCTTCAATTGCCTTGCGCCTTATGCCGTGTTCCTTGTACCTGTTTATTCGAGCCTCTTGAGCGGGAATATGTGCCCAGAGTTTAAAATTTTTTTAATATCTCCGTGCCGACTTTCCACACATCACCCGCACCCAGCGTCAGCAACACATCACCCGGCCGCAGGTTGTTTTTCAAATATGCAAGCGCCGCTTTAAACCCGCTGGCGTACATGACTTCCTTGTGGCCATGGGCCTTGATTTCCGCACACAATTTTTTGGAGCTGACACCCTCGATTTTTTTTTCACTGGCGGCATATATCGGCATCACCACCAGGACATCGGATTGGTAAAAAGCCCGGCTGAATTCATCAAAAAGGGCCCGGGTGCGACTGTAGCGATGAGGCTGAAATACGACCACCTTGCGCCGATCCGGCCAGTTTTCTTCAATGGCCTCCAGAGTGACCTTGATTTCTGTTGGATGGTGCCCGTAGTCATCGATAACCGTGATCTCATCGATTTCGCCCTTGATTTCCAAGCGGCGCTGAACGCCTTCGACATTCTCCAGGGCCGCTCTTATCTGGTCAAATCCCACGTCGAGCTCTACGCCGACGGCAATGCTGGCCGTGGCATTGTAGACATTATGAATGCCGGGCAGGTTCAGATCGATCACGCCCATTTTCTGGCCGCGG
>JASFGN010000536.1:0-3358 GCA_050123735.1 Desulfobacterales bacterium
GGCGGAGGTTGCATTCATCGGCATTTACTCGAATTCGGAAACAATCAGTTCCGGAAGCTCCTTGACGCTGGAAATCAGATGGGTATGCCAGTATTTGCCCCAGGCGCTCACCGGCCGCGGCCCGCTTAAAACGCCGACCACACCGCGGCAACCGGCATTGCGGCCCTCGAGCATATCCGCCGGGGTGTCACCGACCTTGATGACCTCGTGCACGCTTTGCACATTCAATTTTTCCATGGCATAAAAGATCATGTAGGGTGCCGGCCGGCCACGTTGACCGGGGATGCTTTCAACGTCTACCGAGAGATCCACCAGACCGTCCTGAAGCCACCCCAATCCATCCATAATCGCCTGGGTAATTTTGTGATGAAAGCCCGTATCGGTGGCGACTTTAATCCCATTTTGATGGCACCAGCGAAAGGTATCCGCGGCTCCCGGTATTTCCTTCACCTCTGCCTCGTAGTGGGCGATCATCAGTTGCTCATATCGATCAAAGACCTTTGTGGCCAGAGCGGCGGTGTCCGGATCCTGGATTTTTTCAAAATCCTTGATGTCAATCTGTTTGCCCTGTGAGCGGGCAATCAGAAACTGATACAGGTGGATTTTATTGGTGCCCATGTGCAGCAAAATTTCATCGGGTGTTGTCTTCAGATCAAATTCCCGAGCCGCCTGGTACAGGCAATCGCGCACTCCGGTGTCATCATAGACCGTGGTTCCGGATAGATCAAACATGATCATGCCGATTTTTCCCATATCGCTCACTCCAATTAAAATCAGTTTATATGATTACGCAGAAAGCTCAAGTGAAGCACACAAAACCACGAAGGGCACGAAAGAATAGAAGTAAAATTATGTGTTTTCCCTTTGTGATCTTCGTGTTCTTCGTGGTGAGAACCATATCAAATATGCCTAACTGGAATTTCCCAGATAACCACATCAATTTATCTCCTGGGCCTTGATGAAGTGATGCCGGATTTTGTTTGACAGGTTGTCAATCAAATAGACCGTCACCAGAATCATGATAATAATCAAAGAGGCCTGATCCCAGGCCAGCACGCGGATGCGGTCGGCCAGTTGCAAACCAATGCCGCCGGCGCCGACTATGCCCAAGATCGTCGCCGAGCGGGTGTTTGATTCAAAATAATACAGCGAGGTCGACAGGATGACCGGAAAGACCTGGGGCAGAATGGCATAGCGCATGGTTTGCACCGTGTTGGCGCCCGAGGCACGCACCCCATCGATGGGTTTGCGGTCAACATTTTCAATGGCTTCGGAAAACAGCTTGGCCAGTTCGCCGGACACGCTGCAGGCGATTGCCAGGATGCCGGCGAAGGGTCCCAGACCGACGACGTTGATCCAGACCAGGGCCCAGATGAGGGCGTCGATGCCCCGCAAAAAGTCGAAAATGCGCCGCAATCCAAAATGAAACACCGGATTGCCAATCACGTTTTTGGAACCTAAGAATCCCATGGGGACGGCCAGCAGAGCGGCCAAAAGGGTCCCCAGAAAGGCCATCCCCAGGGTTTCAAAAATAGCCCATAGAAAAGCCAAAAAGCGTCCTTTGGCGGCCGGCGGCAGCATAAAGGACACGACCCCGTAGAGCTTGCCCAAGCCGCTCTTGATCATGCCGAAGTTAAAAAATCCCAGCTGCACCAGGCAGTAAATCGCAAAGGCCGTAAAAGCGGCCCAGATGAGACACTGCACCAGTCGCTGCTTGAGCGGCCGGTCGAAGATGGCAGGATATTGCCGGCGAATCTGGGTGATCTCGTTTACGGTCAGCTGTTGGCTCATACCAAAACTTCCTGTCCGATGATGCGATGGCGGATTTTTTCGCACGACACATCGATGATGGCAACCGCACATACCAACATCAAAACGATGGCGCTGACATCGGTGTAGAGGAACTGGCGGATGGAGGTCATCAGCTCCTGTCCGATTCCGCCGGCGCCCACAAAGCCCACAACCGAAGCCGCGCGAACATTGATCTCAAACCTGAGCAGGGTATAGCTCATAAAATTGGGAAAAACCTGCGGCACCACGGCGTAGCGGATCATCTGAAACCAGTTGCCCCCTGATGCCATGACACCCTCGGTTGCGCCGAGGTCCACATTTTCATTCACTTCGGAGAACAATTTGCCCAGGGCCCCGCAACTGTGAATGGCAATGGCCAGAACGCCGGGAAATGGACCGATGCCGAACGAAAACACAAAAATCAGGGCATAGACCAGCTCCGGAACCGAGCGGGCGATTTCCAGGATGCGCCGACAAACAAAATAGGTCCAGTAGTTTTTGTTGAGATTACGCGAAGCCGCAAAACACAGCATGAAAGCTGAAATAAAACCGAACAGGGTGGCCAGAAACGCAATCAGGACCGTATCCCATAAGAAAAGCAGCCATTTGTCGATGCCCCAGTACCAATCGGAAATATCCTCCCGAAACGTTGGGGCGTCGATTTCAGGCAGGGTTTGCTGGAAGTAGTTGAAAAAACCGGGCAGCCCCTCGATAAATTCGGGAATGTCAACTTCGCCGACATGAGCCGAGGCCCACAGCGCCAGAATGAATACGGCGACGAAGATAATCGTGCGCATGTTCTTGGCGCGCCTCAAGCGCGCCTCTGTCTGCCTGAAGGCGGCGTAAGCCTCTGATTTGTTGAGGTCTTTTTTAAAAAAGAGAGTCAATCCAAACCTGTCCGGAATACCAAACGGAGCGGCCGCTCAGGCGGCGGCTCCGTTTGATTGGCATTGTGGTGTCTTATTCTTTACGTTTTTCCATGTTCGCCTTCACAAAGCGAATGACCGGCTGGTAGTCTTCGAGGGTGACTTCGCGGAAACTTTGCGAACTGCCCATCAAGGCTTTGAAGGCAGCCGGATCTTTTTTAGGCATGTCCAAAAGAGCGACCTTGATGTCCTTTTGCATTTCTTGGGGCAGCCAGGCCGGAACCGTGAAGGGATCGGACGGCAGGCGCGGGGATTTCCAGATAATGCGATACTGCCCGGGTTCGATCATGCCTTTTTGCTCCATGCGGCTCATGTTGGATTTTTTTTCATTGGTCCACCAGGTGGCCACAGCGTCGAAGTTGCCCTCCATCAGCATTTTGACGCTGTTTTCATGGCTTCCGGAGAAGGCGGTCTTGCCAAAGAACTCCTCGGGCTTGTAGCCTTGCTCGGTGAGGAAGAAATTGGGCGCCTGATAACCGGAAGTGGAGTTGGGATCGGCAAACCCGAACCGTTTGCCTTTCAAATCGTCAATCGATTTGTAGGGGCTGTCATTTTTAACGATGATGACGCCAAAATAGCCGAAGCCGCCATCCTTATCGATTTCAGCCGCCAGCGGTACGGCCTGTCCATCGGTCACAATC
>JASFGN010000537.1:0-3354 GCA_050123735.1 Desulfobacterales bacterium
TATTTCATAGCGGAAGAGAAACGCAGTACCGATCGCGACAAACTGGCCAGCCTGCAAGTGCAGATCCTGAATAAAATACCCGGCTGCCGGGTATCGGCCGATCAACGCTATCGGGAGGCGGATCTGGCGATTGATTATTGCGAGGACGTTGCGCCGCTCCCCATGGCAGATGTCGATCGTATTGTAGCCCTTTTTGAAGCTGCCGGCGCCCGGGCCAAAATCAGCTCGATTCATGTTAATGGCTGGTTCGGCGATTACGACAAACTCACCATGACCCGGATGCTCTTTGCCGAGGTGTTTAAAGACGATCTGGGAGCTGTTAAAGAAGACGTGATCTTTATCGGAGATTCTCCCAATGATGTGCCCATGTTCCGATTTTTTCCCTATGCGGTGGGTGTCGCCAATATTGCGCAGTTCGAAGGAAAAATTGAGCATCACCCGGCTTATGTGACCCGGCAGAAAGGCGGATACGGGTTTGCCGAAATGGTGGACGTGATTCTGGCAAAATGAATATGTTATCCAAAAATCAGTGTTTGCAATTGATGTGCGACATGCGGATGCCCGATCACATCGTGGCCCACTCCATTCAGGTATGGCGGGTGGCGAGTTGTTTGACAGACCACCTTACATCAAAAGGCAACCATCTGGACGGGCAGCTGATAAAGGCGGCTGCCTTGCTGCATGATATCACCAAAAACCGCAGCTTTAACACCGCTGAAAATCACGCCCTTACCGGTGGCCAGGCATGCGCAGATCTGGGCTATCCGGAGATTGGCGATCTCGTGCGGCAACATGTCCGGCTGGATGATTATTCTGATCCCAGAGCGGTCTCAGAAGCCGTGATCGTCAATTATGCCGACAAGCGGGTGCTTCACGACCGCATCGTTTCTCTGGATGAGCGCATGCGCTATATCCAGGAAAGATACGGCACCCGGCCGCAACACAAACACCGCATCCGCTTGCTGTGGGGAAAAACGCAGGTGCTCGAAAAGCAGATTTTTAAGCAGTTGCCTTTTTCACCTGAAAATCTCCATCGCCACCTTGCCGGGATGGATCTATCCCGCGAAATTGCAAATTATCGCAGGATGTGTTCGCAATCCCTCAACGGTAGCCGGTAACGCTATGACCGCTACTGCCCTGGCACTGGTTTTGGCCGCCGCTTTCATGCACGCTTTCTGGAACTATCTGGCCAAAAAAAGCCGTCATAAAATTGCGTTTATCTGGTGGATTATTCTTTTGGCCGTCATTTTTTATTTCCCCATGTTCTGGTATTATTTTGCCGAAGCTCAAATTTCAGCACTAGGGTGGACGTGCATGCTGGCAACCGGCTTTCTGCACACGTTTTATTTTTTCTTTGTCGGCAGCTCTTATGAGCGTGGTGATCTATCGGTCGTCTATCCGCTGGCCAGAGGATTCGGCCCCTTCTGGGTGCCGATTCTGGCTGTGGTTTTTTTACGCGAACGGCTAAGCCTGTCCGGGATCGCCGGCATCGGTCTGGTTGTTGCCGGCATTTATGTGATTCATTTAAAGTCGTTTTCCGTTAAGACCGTTTTTGAACCCTTCAGAGCCATTCGCCGGCCGGGTTCAATCTGGGCCCTGCTGACCGGTTGCACGATCGCGGCTTACTCACTGGTGGATAAGGTGGGCATCCAATCCGTCCATCCGCCGGTGTATATTTATTTTATCTTTTTCATTCCCCTGCTGTTGCTGACGCCCTACGTCTACATTAAAAAACAAGTGCCGTTAAAAGAGGAATGGCAAATAAATAAAAAACCGCTTATGGTGGTCGGCTTTTTGGTGGTGTTTACCTACCTGCTGGTTCTTTTTGCCATGCAAACCAGCAATGTCAGCTATGTGGTGGCGGCGCGGGAGCTGAGTATCGTTTTTTCGGCATTGTTCGGAACTTTCTGGCTGGGAGAAGATCATCGTCAACCGCGCCTGATCGGAGCGGCCTTGATTGCGGCCGGCGTCGGGTTCATCGGGCTGAGTGGCTGAGCGTTTAGCGATCCGTCTTCTGCAATGCGCATAATGGTCTGTGTCTGCCGGCCCGGTGGCCCGGGGTGGTTCTGCTCTCTCTGCGCTTCGATTAATTTCTTTGACTTCTCCTTAAGGTTCTATAAAATTAAGGAAGTGACGCCTTTTTTATCGACGGCGGTCTTCAGGCGGCTTAATACGGCGGAGGTCTTCCCATTATAGAACCTATTTTATTAGCGATACTGGGTGCCGGTGCTTATGTCGGGTGGAACATCGGTGCCAATGATACGGCCAATTGCGTGGGCACATCGGTGGGGTGCGGACTCATTTCATTCAGAAAGGCCGTCATTCTGGTATCTATTTTCGCGCTTCTGGGAGCCGTGTTGCAGGGACAGCATGTCATGCACACCATCGGCAACGGTATTGTTAGAGTCGATCTGAGTTATCCGGCAGTGGTGATTGCCCTGATCTGTTCCGGTTTTTTCGTGACCCTGGCCACCTTTTTTAGAATACCCACATCCACCTCTCAGGCAATTGTCGGCGGCGTCGTGGGCATCGGTCTGGCCCTGAGGGCGGAAGTCAACACGCCAAAACTGATTGCCATCGCTGAAAGCTGGATTCTTTGCCCTTTATTGGTCATGGCGCTTGGATTTTTCCTCATGCTTGTGGTGAACTTTATTCTCAAAAAATTTGAATCGCGATCATTGTTGATGCAGCACACCATGGGGCGTCTGGCGATTCTGTCCGCCTGCTATGTGGCCTATTCCATGGGCGCCAATAATGCCGGCAATGCCGTTGGCCCGATTGCCAATCTGGGAATTTTTCACCCCAAACTGTTACTCTTAATCGGTGGACTGAGCATTGCAGTTGGCGCGGCCACATACGGTAAAAAAGTTGCGCATACCGTCGGGATCGGGATCACCCCTCTGGACATTCCGGCCGCTTTTATCGCCCAGATCTCGGCGGCATTCGGGATGCACCTTTTTTCAATGCTCGGGATTCCGGTATCCACCTCATCGGCTATCGTGGGGGCGGTTGTCGGGGTTGGTCTTGTAAAAGGTGCTAAGGCCATCAGCACCAAGATGGTATTCACCATATTGTTGGGCTGGTTGCTCACGCCCACGCTGGCGGCGGCAGCGGCGTATTTATTTTTCAAATTGATTCTGGCTCTATGGGGATGAGATCAGGCGCCGGCAGGCATTGAATAAATCGATGATAAAAACCGGTGGTATAGCCGGTCGACAATTCAGCGTGGATTCTGCTCGAGTCCAGCGCACATAAATCAAAGGAGAGCGCATGATATTATTTAAAAAAGAAAAAAAGGTTATCGAACTGATTTTAAAACACCTGGATATGACTGAGGAGACCATAAAGGCCAGT
>JASFGN010000538.1:0-3346 GCA_050123735.1 Desulfobacterales bacterium
GGCGGCATCGCGTTCATATAGAAATTGCAATGGATTGAATCTGTGAAGGCAAAAAGTCAGTTAACGTGGAAAGAAGCGTTTTGGGCCAGTCCGGGGCCGGGTTCCTTAAAAAAAGCCGGGGTGTTGTCCCTTAAGGGATTGTGCATGGGTTCAGCAGACGTCATTCCCGGTGTTTCCGGCGGCACCATTGCGCTTATTACCGGTATTTACGAAGATCTGATCCGCGCTCTTAAATCTTTTGACAGCACCATGGTCAGCAAACTGTTGAAGTTTGACCTTAAAGGGGCACTGGCGCACATCCACATCCGTTTTTTACTTGCGCTGTTTTCCGGGATCGGCGCAGCCATCATCAGTCTCGCGAGACTGATGAATTTTTTGATCAACCACCACCCTGTCTTTACCTGGAGTCTATTCTTCGGCCTGATTGCCGCATCCATACTGGTCGTCAGCCGTCAGGTGGCTTACTGGAAATTGGCCACCGGCATCAGTCTGGCGGCCGGCATCGCTGTAGCGGCCTTCATCATGAATTTGATCCCGTTTCAAACCCCGGAGGCACTCTGGTTTATTTTTTTGTGCGGCATCATCGCCATCTGTGCCATGATTCTGCCCGGCATCAGCGGCGCTTTCATCTTGCTCATTTTGGGTAAATATGAATTTATTACAGCCACCTTAAAAAATCCCTTTTTACCCTATAATTTCGTCATAATCATTGTGTTCTGTCTGGGCTGCCTGGTCGGTTTGCTCAGTTTCTCCAGACTGCTGAATTATTTCCTTACAAATTTTCGCGACCTGACAATGGCATTCCTCACCGGCTTGATGATCGGCGCCATGCCGAAAATCTGGCCATGGAAACAAATCCTGGCAACCGAAATAATTCGAGGAAAAACCCATGTCACCTATGGCTCCAATATCATACCCGGAACCATGAGCTCAGAGGTCATGGCCGCCATCGGTCTGGCAATCATCGGCTTTGTTGCGGTTATGATAATCGAGCGGTTAGCCAGAGTTAAGAAAAGTGACTAAAGTGAGCTAAAGTGCGGAGTGACTAAATTTATGGCGTCGCTTACGTCGCACAAGCGCATGCGCCGCGTCTCGCACCATCTTGTAAATATAGAAGAAAGAGTACTTTAACTTTAGTCACTTTAGATCACTTCCAACTTTAGTGCACTTATTTTTGAAACTTTTCGTTGAGGAAGTTGACAAATACCCGGCGCAAAGGTGAAGGGCTGCGGCGTTTATGCCAGGTTAGATAAAAGTTCCGTTTAAGATCCAGGCCATCGACTGCAAGCGCACTTAATTTGCCTGCCTGAATATCTTCGGCCACTGCCAGTGTCGAAAGAATGGACACCCCAACTCCGCTTTTGATTCCCTGGCAAATGGCCTGGGTGCTCCCCAGTTCAGCAATGACCTTTAAATCTTCAACCGCATAGCCCTGCTTGCGAAGGCTTTGATGCAATGATGTTAAGGTTCCTGAGCCGCGCTCTCGTAAAATAAAAGGCTCCGTCACAAGTTGTTTCAAAGACACCCGGTTTTTAACGGCCCAACGATGGCGGGCCGGCACAATCAGACGCATCTCATCTGATAGAATGACCTTTTGATCGATCTTTTGAGATTCTGCTCGGGCGCCAACAATTCCTATTTCCAGATGTCCATCTAAAATGCGTTCGATGATGTCAGCCGTATCGCCGATAACCAGAGAAATGATGACATCCGGATAGGTGTGTTTAAAATCAGCGATTAATTGCGGCATGAGATAAGTCCCGGGTATGGTACTGCCCCCCATGATCAGACGTCCCCGAATTTTACCGCTGAACTCCGCCAGCGCCGCCTCGGTGTCATCACGGAGCGCCAGGATTTTTTTCGCATAACCATACAACAATTCGCCGGCTTTGGTGGGTACGGCTTCTTTGGTCAAACGATCAATTAAGCGACAGTTGAAATGAATTTCCAGATCTTTGATGTGGCTGCTAATGGTAGGTTGTGAAAGGTGAATTGCTTTTCCGGCTTTGGAAAAGCTTTTCAGTTCGATGACTTTGCAAAAAATATGGAGCTGCCAAAGATCCATCAGTTCGTCCGATTGAGCACTAAGCGCTCAATCATGGTTATTCGTTATTGGTTATTGGTTATCGGTTATTCGCTTTTTAGAAGAGCACGCTCTGTTTTTTGTCATCCTTTTTTTCTCCAATAACAAATAACAACTACCGAATAACGCTGCGATTGCACCTATCCGCAATCGCAACTTGAATCAATTTTTGCCGCTCGGCCCGGATCCGGCATCGAGATTGAATTTTTGTACCAGCTTTTTTTGCACCAAGCGCGGCACCATTCCATCAATGTTGCCGCCGAATTGAATGGCTTCTTTAATGATCGAAGAGCTTGTAAAGATCCAGCGCAACCCGGTCATTAGAAAAACCGTCTGCACCTCACGGTTTAACCGTCGGTTCATAAGAGCCATCTGGAATTCATACTCAAAATCAGACATGGCGCGCAGCCCACGCAAAATGGCGTGCGCTTTGCGGTGAGCGGCATAATTTACGAGAAGACCGTCAAAACTATCGATTTCAACATTTTTGAATTTTTTAAGGCAATCTTTGAGCATCTCCAATCGTTCTTCAAGGTCAAAAAGATATTCCTTGTTAGGATTATGCAAAATCGCAACGATAATTTTGTCAAATATTTTTAACCCTCTTTCAACAATATCAAGGTGGCCGTTGGTTACCGGATCAAAGGATCCCGGGTAGATGGCAATTTTAGGCATCTTTTATTAATCCTTTTCCATTGGGGTTAGGCAACAGTGGATGGTGTAAAGGGCCGATAGATAATGATTATTCGACCGATTGCGAATGAAATTCATACCATATAAATTAAAAAAGAAACAAGCGTTTTTCCATACCTTCGCCGGTCGGCCACCTCGAATTCAGGTTGGTCTTCGGGAATCGGTTCACGGGGCGAGTGTTCAATTGCCAGACGGGCGCCATTGGCCAGGCACTCGCTTTGAGCCAGGTGGGATAAAGTCGGCTGGATCATCTCCTGGTTGTAAGGCGGGTCTATGAAAACCAGATCAAAGGCGGCTCCGTGCAGCTGCAGAACATTTAAGTTGTCCAGTATGCTGCATCTAACAATGCGGATTCTGTTCTCAAGCGAACATTTTTTTATATTTTTGGCCAATGCAGCCAGGGCTGCTTTGTGATTTTCTGCAAATAAAACCCATTTCGCGCCCCGGCTTAAGGCCTCAATCCCCATGGCACCGGTGCCGGCATACAGATCCAGAACGCAGGCGTCCCGAACCGTATCGCCAAGGATGTCGAAAATAGACTCCCGCACCCGGTCAGACGTCGGCCGTGTT
>JASFGN010000539.1:0-3343 GCA_050123735.1 Desulfobacterales bacterium
TGTTGCTCTAAAGTCGCCAACCGCTCCAATTCACTTTGGTGTGTTTTGGCTTTCGTCATGGCTGCCTGTCCTTTATATTGGGTTTGGGTTGTTTTTTGAGGTGTGATGGATCTTTGTATACTGTATACCAGATAAAGGTGTCAATTATTTCCTTTCGATAAGGAAACTCATTTAAAGATAAGCAGGACGCTTGGATCCTGCGATAATCAATGCTTGAAAAAACAGGCGGACATCTGTAGAAACGATAATCGATGACGTAAATTTTTTTACGATCGGAGATGATGCGTGTCGCATAAAGATCTATTGATCGAGCAACAAAAAAGACTCTGTACGCTGACCCTGAACCGGCCGGATAAAAAAAATTCCCTTTCACTTGAACTGGTTGACCTGCTGTGTGTTACGCTCAAAAAACTGGCTAAAAACGATAATCTACGGGTTGTTATGTTGCGCGGGGCAGGCGACAAGGCCTTTTGTTCGGGTTTTGATATCGGTTCGCTGCCGACACAATCTAGAGAGGACGCGGATCAAAGATTGCAATCCCTGGATCGGGTTGAATCTTTACTTCAAACAGTGATTCATTTTCCATACCCGGTGATTGCCGTGTTGAACGGGTTTGCGTTTGGACTGGGATGCGAATTGGCCATGTGCTGCGACATTCGCATCGGCGCTGACGATATTCGAATGGGTATGCCGCCGGCCAGACTGGGCCTGGTTTACCCGTGGACCGGTTTGCAGCGGTTTATTCAAAACATCGGGCTGCAAAGCACCAAGGAAATATTTTTTACGGGCCGGACCTACAGCGGACTGCGGATGCAGGCCCTCGGACTGGTCGATTATCTGATTGCCCGGGCCGAGCTGGAGAAATTTGCCACCGAGATGGCGCTGCAGATTGCGGAAAACGCCCCGCTGGCGTTAAAAGGCATCAAAAGAGTAATTAATTTGTTGATGCAGACCAACTGGCTTGATAATAATCAGGCTGCGGAAGCCCGGACGATTTTTCGGGATACCCTGTCAAGCCAAGACATGCGGGAAGGGCAGGCTGCTTTTTTAGAGAAACGCAAACCGCACTTTAAAGGCAAATAAGCTTTTACAAGAATTCTCATGCAAAGCCACACCAGTCGGATCTTCAGGACCGACAGGGCAGGCAATGTTGCAAAGTATTATTTAGTAGAAAAAATAATTTTTAAAATATTGTGTAACCGATTTGCTTTCGCGGGTTCTTTCCTGTAAAACAAATACCTGATTAATGAGGAGGAAACATGGAACCTTTTAAGTACAAAGCCGAAGATCTTTTTGAGTGGGTGACCAAAGAAGGCGAAGAATTTCTGTTGCTGGATGTTCGCGTCAAAGAGCAGTTTGACAACTTTAAGGTCGAAGGGCCTTTTCTGGGCGAGATGGTCAACGTTCCCTACGTGGAATTCGTCGAACATGAAGAAGAAAGCGTTGCGCAGGTGCCGCGCGCGGACAAAGTCCGCATTGTATGTGCCAAGGAAGGTTCGGCCAAATATGTCGGCGAAATTTTGCTGAATCACGGTTTCAAAGATGTCGGCTATTTGGAGGGCGGTATCAAAAACTGGGGCAACATGCTGGCTCCCAAGCTGGTGGCCGCTGACAACGGGTACAAGCTTTTTCAGTTCATCCGTCCGGGCAAGGCCTCCTGCAGTTACGGCCTCATTGCCGGCGACGAGATGGTTCTGTTCGACCCCACGCGAAACGTTGATTTTTATAATCGCTTTGCCGAAAAGCACGGCGTCACGATCACCAAGACCTTTGAAACTCATCTGCAGGCGGATTATATATCCGGCAGCAAACAAATCGCTTCTGAAAGCGGCGCCCTCATTTTAGGACATGAAAATGATTTCAAAGGTGCAGCTTTTCAATATGAGAAAATTGCGGACGAGGCGGTTTACCCTTTTTCCAAAGGGGGACCTGAAGTTAAAGCGTTGCATATGCCCGGCCACACCCCAGGCAGCACCTCATACCTGATTGACAACAAATATCTTATTTCCGGCGACACGGTTTTCATCTTATCCATCGGGCGGCCTGATCTGGGCGGTAAAGCCGAGGAATGGTCAAAGCTATTGTACAATACCCTCAAGACCAAAATTGACGGACTGGATGATGACCTGGTCATTTTACCCGGCCATTACATGGATTGGAGTGAAGCCAACCCGAATCAGATATTTTCAGATACCCTGGGCAACATCAAAGCCAGAAATGCCGATATTTACAGCATCTCCAGCCAGGATGCCTTTATCGGCTTTATCGAAGACAATATGCGCACCCAGCCCGAGGTTTATGCCGAGATTCGAAAGGTCAACGCCGGTTTGCTGGAGGTTGATGCCGAAAAACAGGAAATAATGGATCTGGGAAAAAATGAATGTGCCGCCAGCGCACAGAAAGGTGCGTGAAGACAGCTATGATTTGAGTTGTGCGCCTTTGCTAAACTGGCCTGAGGGAGGGTCTTTTAAACCTGTATGCGTTTAAAAGACACCTCCTTTTTTTTGCGATCTCAGCCTCAACAGAATTCCATAAAATATTAAAGTAAACAATTAGTAATAATAGACTAATAGTTCTGAAATATTGTAAATAAAAATATATTTTGAATTAAATTTCGATTCGGTTTCAGGCGCATTGAAACAGTATCGAGACAAAACTGGTCTAAAGTTGGATGGCTATTTTCCCGATATAAATACTGGAAGTATGACGTTGAGCGTTGTATTGCGATATTCATTTTCAGCGGAGGAATCGGCTCGTATGAAAGTATCGGAAAGCGAATTTAAAAAATACAATGTCGTGATACCTAAATTGTTTCAGCTGGTTTTAAATTTGCCGGAGGAAAAGCAATCGGTCTTGCTGAAGTATGCCGAGGATCTGCTGACGGTCGAAAGACGCGCTTATCTCCGCAAATCGTGCTCGATCACGGTAAGCTACGCTACATATGATCGCTATTATACGGACACTATAAAAAATATCAGCCAGAGAGGCGTCTTTATCGAGTCTCAGCGTCCGTTGTTTGTGGGCGAAGAGATCGCCATGTCGTTTTCAATTGACGGTTTTGACAAGCCACTGAAAATTAAAGGCGAAATTGTTCAGGTCAATCGAAACGGTATCGGTGTTGAATTCAAAGACATGAGCCCTTATGTCGAAGAGATGCTGGCCAAACTGATCGAACGCATGCAAGAGGATTCTGAATAACAGGCAGATATTTATCTGTAAAAGCTGAAATTTGACTTTGCATATTAAAATTTGCGCTCTGACAAAATCTGACCAACGATAGATACCATCTATATACCCAAAGTTTGGGTTAATTTGTGATATTTTATGAAATCACAAGTTGTTT
>JASFGN010000540.1:0-3341 GCA_050123735.1 Desulfobacterales bacterium
TATTGCAATACTACCGCCAGCAAAGCATCTGTCATACCTACCATCGCTACGGTAATTTGGGGGATCGATCCCAGGAGTGGGAATAAGCAGTATTTTTCGCAAGCTTCCTGAGGGAAATTTTCGATTGCATGGACGACAGATCTACATCAGCATCATGTTCGGCAGGAATGTGGCGAGTTTCGGAAAAAGGATAATGAAAAAAACCACCACGAATATGGAAATCAAAAATGGCAGAATACCACGGTAAATCGATTCCAAAGGCACGTCTTTAGCCACCCCCGCAACAGTGAACACATTGAGCCCCATTGGCGGGGTGAGAAGCCCGGCCTCCATCATCAAGACGGCAATGACCCCGAACCAGATCGGATTGAAGCCCAGATTGATGATGACCGGAAAAATGACCGGCATGGTTAGAACCATCATCGAGATGGCGTCCAGAAAGCAGCCCAGAAAAAGATAAATCAGAATAACAATTGTCAGGATAATGTAGCGGGAAACCTCAAGCGAGACCACCCAGGTGGACACCTGGATGGGTATCGTGGAAAGCGCCAGAAACGTGCTGAATACGTTGGCGCCGGCGACCAGAAATAGAACCATCACGGAAATGGTAACCGATTCCAGCAATGCTGCTTTAAGTGCCGCCCATTGCAACTTGCGTTTCAAGAGCGCCACCAAAAAAAGCAGTGTCGCGCCCACCCCCCCCGCTTCGGTCGGTGTAAAATAACCGAGATAAATACCGCCCATAACGACCAAAAATATCAGCAGCGGTTCCCATACGGGCAAAAGTGAAGCAAATTTTTCTTTCCAGCTCACGGGTTCGGGGCTGACGGGGGCCACCTCCGGATTTATCTTCACCCACGAAACAATGATGCCGGTATATGCCAGAGCCAGCAGAAGCCCCGGTGCAACTCCGGCGATCAGCAGCTTACCGATAGACTGTTCGGTCAGCATACCATAGACCACAAATCCGATGCTGGGCGGTATCAGAAACCCCAAGGTGCCGCCGGCGGCAACGGTACCGGCGGACAGCCTGGCGCTGTAACCAAAGCGGTTCATTTCCGGGATCGCTACCGTACCCATAGCCGCCGCTGTGGCCACCGATGAGCCGGACACCCCGGCAAATCCTGCGCAAGCGCCAATGGTCGCCACTCCCAAACCACCCGGAAGCATGCGGAACCATTTGTCGAAGGCGGCATACAGCTGCCGTGTCATGCCGGAACTGCCGGCAAATCCCCCCATGACCACAAAAAGAGGAATGACGGTATAAGGATAGTGTGAGGAGGTTTCGTAGACGGTCCGAGCCAGGACCGGCAGCGCCGCCTCTACAGATGACAGAAAGGCAATACCCAAAAAACCCACCAGCATCATCGAGAAAGCGATCGGCATTCCCAGGGAAAGCAGCAAAAACACCAATAGCGTGCCGAGGATACCCGAGATAACTGGATCCATCACAGGCTCCTTTGAAAAGCCCTGAGGGCGGTCGCCAGGTCGACCAGCAGCTCCAAACATAGCAATAAAGCGGCCATACCGACCAGAAGCTTAAACGGGCGCTGGGCGATTCGGAGCATATCAGATACGGCGGTTTCCTCTAAACCCACGACAAAGCCCTGCCAGGCCAGAAGGGTGATGATGAACAGGCTGAGTAGCGTTACGACAATTTCTACACAGATTTGGGTGCGCGGTGGCATTCGGGAAGTCAACATTGAAACACGCACGTGGCCTTTGACCTGCTGGGTGTAAGCCAAACCCAATAGGATGAAAACATCCAGCACGTAACTGGAAAGCTCGACGATGCCGGGAATCGGCCGGGCCCAGGCAGCCCGGCCGATGACATCTGTAGTCGTGAACAGCATCAAGGGGAGGATCAGAAACATGCCCGTATAACAAATCCAGCGGTTAATGCGTTGAATCCAGAATTTAATCTTCCCATCTTGTTCCACTGCTCACCTTCCCGTGCGCCGCAGCTATTTTTTACCCCATTCGACGGGAAACGCCGCGGCAGAGACACCGTGATTATGCGTCTCTTCGTTAAAGAGCATGACGGCTTCTTTGGCGGGAAGGCCTTTGGCCTCAAGCTCGCTAACCCATTTTTTGGTTTCTTCCTGGAAAAGTTCAAACCATCGGGCCTGCTGATCCGCAGGCATCTCATAGAGCTCAACGCCTTTGTCAGCGATCTCTTTCATCATGGTCTTGTAAACATCGCGATTCAAACCGCCGGTGGTTCGGAAGGGATTGTGGCTCACCTCCATAATAATCGTCTTCAAATCATCCGGAGCGTT
Source organism: Desulfobacterales bacterium (assembly GCA_050123735.1). GTDB lineage: Bacteria > Desulfobacterota > Desulfobacteria > Desulfobacterales > JAHEIW01 > JAHEIW01. The sequence goes on from JASFGN010000540.1 coordinate 2,280, forward strand.
GTCCCAGCTTTTCTGGTTCATAATGACCCCTTCGGTGACGCAGCCAAAGGTGGCCAGAGTTCCCTGTTTGGCGACCTCATATAATTTGAATGCCAGGACCAACGGCGGGCAGGTCACCAGGCCATCAATGGTGCCGGTCTGCATGGAGAGATAGACGTCGCCCAGGGGCATGAATACCGGTTCCGCACCCAGCGCTTTAATATAATTGGTCTGGTGCCCGCCGGGAGACCGGATCCGCAGGCCCTTGACATCTTCGAGGTTGCGGATTGGCTTGGTGGTCCACAGAAAAGCCTGGATGCAGCCGTTCAGCTCGATCATCTTGACGCCCGGAAATTCTTTTTTCAGCACTTTATCGTAAAGTGCGTTGCCGACATCGGTGCTCACGTCCTTACCGTCGGTCGTCGCTGCCAGAGACAGCACATCGCTGACCGGAAAGCGTCCCGGCGTCCAGGTGGCGGTAAAATATCCCATATCCGACAGGCCCTTGGCAACGATGTCATAATGCTCGGGCCCTTTGCCCAGCGCGCCGCCGGCATACATGGTATATGTAATCCGCCCGCCGCTTCTTTTTTTGAGCTCCTCAAGCATGGGAATCCAAACCGTTTTAACCTCGCGGCTCATCGGGGGGTGCCAGGTGCTGAACTTGATGTGCATGGTTTCCTGGGCAGTCACCGCAGCTGGCGGCAAGACAGCGATTGCCAGGAAAAAAACCAATAATCCCGCGACACTAACCATTCGCTTTTTCATGTGATACCTCCTTTGATTAAGGGTGATTCGTTTAATTGCCAGGGTCTTATTTTAAACTAAAGAAAACCAACCCGAGTCAAGACAATTCATGCGTCCAGGCGTCAACGACCACCCGCGCAGCGGGTGGCTTGGATTTTACCGCCAAAGGCAGTGAAAGACAATTTGGAAAACCCAATCAATCGATCCTGTCAATCCAGGCGTTCAAAGAGGCGGTCATCGCAAATAGTTTATCTTGAAAAATAAGCGCGCCGTCGATATCACCTCCAGCGACCAAATCTTCTGCCCGCTGTAAGGCCCTGGCCCGGGCAATTTGGC
>JASFGN010000541.1:0-3337 GCA_050123735.1 Desulfobacterales bacterium
CCGAGATCAATTCCAATAACCTTAGACATTTTCAATTACCTCCTTAGCAATACGAATCTTATTGCCTAGCACATAAAATTGTTTACTCAATTTTTATTCTTCATTGCTTTTCGATGCGGCAACCACTACCATGGCAGGTCTTAAAAGCCTGTCGTGAATCAGGTACCCTTTTTGAAATTCACTCAAAACGGTGTTTTCCGGATAATCATCGGTTTCTTCCCGCATTACCGCCTCGTGAAAGGCAGGATCAAATACTTCGCCACGCGCCGTTATGGGTTTGACATTAAACTTTTCGAGTACTCGCAACATTTCGGTGCGGGTGAGATTCAAACCCTCGATCAATTTTTCATCCGTACTTTTCTCTTCTTCAGCGGAATTGATGGCCAGCTCTAAATTATCGACCACCGTCAGCAGTTCTTTGAGCAAAGATTGGTTGGCGTATTTTCGAAAATCCTCCATCTCACGGGCGGATCGTTTTTTATAATTCTCATAATCGGCCGAAACTCTCAAAAGCCGGTCATTTATTTCTTTGGCCTCTTGTTCCTGGGCGGCCAATTTAGCTTCCAGCTCTTTCATGGGATCAGGGGGTTCAACGCTTTCGATTTCACCTGTCACAGGCTCGAGGTTTTTAGGCTGGTTGTTGTCGGTACCTGTTTTATCGGAACCGCTGTCTTCCTCTTTCTCATCGGGTTCAGAATGAATTTTGATTTTCTTTTTTTCTGACATAAGCCGGCGTTTTCTCCTGAATTATTAGCTAATTGAAATATGTCGACTGGAAAATAAGACACTTATAAACGATGTCAAGAATGATTCGGCAAGGTATTATGCAAAAAATGCAAGCGTTTGGCGCCATCTTCCGTTTTTTTTTGCAGGTGCCGATCCGGTTGGTCCCGTGACGGCCGCAAATGCGTCTAAAAAATCGCTGGAATCAGGCATGAAAAATGCGTGCTGAATTCGGCTATAACGCATCTTAATGGCCAAAAAAAATGGTTGTGCACCCGCTGTCGAATCTTGATGGAATTGGTAAGGCATCCAGATGACCGGAGTCGGTCCACGACACAAACTGCGTCACTTATCGCTGCTTCCTTCCGGACCTGACGAGGTTCGTGACCGTTTGTTGCGTGGCGCCCGATCAAAATGCGCTACGCTTTCCATGTTTAAGATCCTTCAGAGGGGATTCAGCCCCGCATGAGCGGATTTCGGGAATAGGGCACCGCTAGCTCCCCGCCTAGCACAACCTTTCCTAGCATACGTTAAAAGTCATATTTTTCAATAAAAAAAGTTGCCCTAAGCTAAAATCTGATTGATTGGGCAGTGGGTTCAAAGGTTCAATGGTTCAGAGTTCAAAGGTTCAGAGGTACAGAGGATCAAAACCCAGAACCCTGAACGCAGAACCCAGAGCCCCTGCACGCGGCAAGCCCGCGTTTTGGGTTGACTTATATGACACCCTGCCGTAGATATTTGAAAGGTATATGAATTTTTACCAGAGCAATGCGTAGAGCCGCCGGCCTGAGGCGGCGATACACCATTTACCGGCAATATTTTTATGTCAAAAAAAACCTCTATTTCGTCGAGTTCCGATGTTGAAAAAAGAATACTTCGAGTGGTTGATCGCACCCTGCACACCCATTCCATGATTCAATTCGGAGATGCTGTCCTGATGGGCGTGTCCGGTGGCCCGGATTCAGTGGCCCTTTTCCATATACTGCGCGCTCTGGCGCCGAAGTATGGTTTGAAACTGGCGATTGCTCACCTCAATCATGGGCTCCGAAACAACGCCTCTGATAGCGATCAAGCTTTTGTGACGACTCTGGCGGAAAAATTTCAAATGCCTCTGCACGTTGAAAGGCAAGATGTGCGCCAATATCAAAAAAGCCGCCATCTGTCTGTTGAGGCGGCGGCTCGACAGGTTCGCTATCGGTTTTACCAGCGCAGTGCCTCTAAATACGGATATCATAAAGTTGCACTCGGACATCATGCGGATGATAACGCCGAGCAGGTTTTAATGGCCATGCTGCGCGGCAGCGGTCCGTTAGGATTAGCCGGGATTCCGCCGGTACGCTCCGATCGCATTATCAGGCCTTTGATCAATTTACGGCACAGTGAGCTGCTGGATTTTCTTGCAGCCCAGGATTTGAAATATATCGAGGATTCTTCTAATCGGGATTTGAAGTTTCTGCGCAATAAGATCCGCAGCCGCCTCATGCCGGAGCTGCAGGCCGAATATAATCCAAAATGCGTCGAATCACTCAACCGAACCGCTACCATCTTATTCGCTGAGGAAAAGTGGATCGATGACCGTATCCTGAAGATTTTCAAAGAGGCGGTTGTTTTTGATGAACCGGACAGACTCGGATTGAGTCTTGACCGGTTGAGTCAGGAACCGATCGCGGCCCAAAGACGCTTGATCCGTAAAGCCCTCTTAAAAGTTAAAGGCAACCTGCGGCGAATCACTTTCACCCATATCGAAGCGGTGTTGAAACTGGTTCAAGAGGGGACGGCGGGCGACATGCTGGATCTGCCCGACCGGATTTGCCTCGGGCAGGAGCAAGGCTGCTTGCTATTCTCAAATGCTCAGCAATTGCCCCGCCGAGCAGCCGATGGGAACCTTCGCCCTGCAGTGTTCGATTACGATTATCAACTCCAGAGAGCCGGTGAAATTTTGATTAAAGAAGCCGGATTGCAGATACGTTTCAAGGAAATACCCATTGAGCATGTTTCAGACGGGTATCGAACCAAACGACAAATCGCCTTCATGGATAGGGATAAAGTCAGCTTCCCGCTGGTCATCCGGAATTTTCGCCCGGGCGATCGATTTTCCCCGCTGGGCATCCGCGGTCGCCAAAAGCTGAAAAAATACTTTATTGACCATAAAATATCCAGGACCGAGCGCATGAAATGTCCGATTGTGCTCAGCTGCAATAAAATCATCTGGGTTGCCGGACACCGGCTGGATAACGCGGTGAAGATCGATTCGCAAACCCGGCGCGTGCTCAAAGCAGAACTTTTGCTTGCCTAAAGCGTGATGATGATTACGTTCACTGTAGTTTCAGAAACGACATCTGTGATTTGTTGCGGCGGCATTTGTTACTTGAAATTTATTCCAAGGTAAAGGATACTGTTGGTAGGAAATGAATATTGTAGATTGATTATTGAACAATACAAGAGTCTGCGGCGTTTACATACAGAAGTGGTTTTCTGCTGTTTGAGCTGATAGCGGCTTTATATTCCAAGCTTATTTCAGCTATGCAAATAGTGGAGCCTTTAAAAAGCTCTAAAAGCAAAACGATGAATTAAGGACAATATTCAATTTACAATTTTCAATCTTCAATAAAAC
>JASFGN010000542.1:0-3328 GCA_050123735.1 Desulfobacterales bacterium
AGAGCCGGACGGATCGATGCTTTGCGCCGTCCGGCTCGATCCATTTTGCGATCATCGGCCTGCGGCCTTAAATGAATTGTCTCCTTTTATTTTCATGCAAGATTCAGGTGTTGAACGTAAGCCCATGGACCCATCCGGCGAATATGTCATTGGAATCGATACAGGAGGCACCTATACCGATGCTGTCCTGCTCGATCTGAAATCCCGTAAGGTCATGGCTTTCAGCAAGACGCTGACCACCCCTGATAACCTTGCCCGCGGAATTAAAAAAGCCCTCAATGAACTCAACATCGGCGATCCCGCCGCTGTCAGACTGGTTGGAATTTCCAGCACCCTGGCGACCAATTCCATTGCCGAAGGCAAAACACGCCGGGTCGGTCTGCTGCTGATCGGATATGATCGGGAGTTGATGGCCACCTATAACCTTGTGTCGAAGTTACCTACCCGCCATTTCGCCCATTTCAGAGGCGGCCACACCACTCAGGGCCTGGAAAAAGAAGCGCTCGATCTGAAAAGCATCGAGTCCTGGGTTGCGCAACACCACACCGAAGTGGATGCGCTGGCCATTTCAGGCTACTTTAGTCCCCTGAACCCTTCCCACGAAGAGCGCGCTCAAGAGATGGTGCGCAACATGTGTGCACTGCCGGTGGTGCTGGGAAATCAGCTTTCGAAAAAACTTGATTCCATCAAGCGCGCCACCACGGCCTGCCTGAACGCCTCGCTGGTGGCCGTCATGCAGGAGTTTATTGAAGCCGTACGCAATTCGTTGGTCGCCCAGGGAATCCGGGCGCCGCTGATGATCGTCAAGGGCGACGGCTCCCTGATGCCTTACGCGGATGCCATTCATAAACCGGTGGAAACCGTCCTGTCAGGACCGGCCGCCAGTGCCATTGGCGGACGCTTTCTTTCAGGACACGGCAATGCGCTTGTCATCGATGTGGGCGGCACCACCACCGACATGGCCCTGCTGGATCATTTTAAAATGACCATCTCGGAAGACGGCGCCCGGGTGGGCACCTTTGAAACCGCTGTTGAAGCCGCCCGCATTCGAACCACCGCGCTCGGCTGCGATAGCCGGATTCGCTTTGATGCCGGTGATAGGGTTCAGGTGGGGCCAGAGCGGGTGGTGCCGCTTGCGCTGCTGGCCGCACGCTTTCCCCGGGTTGAAAAAGAAATCTGCCGCCTCAAAAAAAAGGGGGATTTAGAGCGGCGCGCGACCGATATCGAGTACTGGTTTTTGTCCAAAGCAATCGGTTCTCAAAAAAGGGTGACCGGCAATGCAAACCATCAGAAGCTAATTGCACTGCTTGAAGACGGCCCGCTGAGTTTAACGCAGCTGCTAAAAAGAATGGATGTCTATCATGCTTTGCAATTGAATGCGGATGCCCTGATCCGACAGGGTGTCATCGAACAGGCAACCCTGACGCCCACCGATCTTTTGCACGTAACCGGCCAGATGGATCTCTGGTGCACAGCAGCCGCCCGGCAGGCGATGGACTATGCGTGCGCCCTGCACACCAAGGAGCAGACCCGTGTTGTGCAGCAGGTGCTTGATTCGATTGTGCACACCATGGTCAAAGAAGCTGTTGTCTTTCTGGCACGCCAGGTCAGTGAAGCGCAATTGCCGGAACAGGTTAATGGACCATGGGGGCGCTGGTTCGTCAGCGAAGCCCTCAGCGAAGCCAATCCCTATCTGGCGGTTACCCTGAGCAGCCGTTATCCAATTATCGGTATCGGTGCGCCCGCTAAAATATTCCTCGAAAAAGTCGCCGCCTACCTGCATACCGATTTTATTTTACCGGAGCATGCGCCGGTGGCCAATGCCGTCGGCGCGGTAGCCGGTTCGGTGGTCGTCACCAAAGAGGCCCTGGTATACGCCCGGGAAACTGACGGCGCCCGCGCCTTCGTGGTGCAAATCGAAGGCCGCAACAAAGGCTTTGTCGAAATCGAAGATGCTTGCCGCTATGCCGAGAAAATGGTTGTTCAGCTTGCCGGTGAAAGCTCGATCGCAGCCGGTGCATCGGCACCCCAGGTTGTGCTTGAAAAACAAACGGAGGGCGCCTGGCTGAGAATAGTGGCGTGCGCGGCTGGAAATCCGCGCCTGTCCGATCCGCAGGGAAAGCATTCCTTATGAACCGCTTCAGCTTAAAGGGACCGGCCGGCCGGGTCTTATTTTTGACGTGGCTGTTATTCGGACTCTATTACGCCAGCCGCTTCAACTACTCGGCCGTTTTGCCGCTCATTCGAGCCGACCTGGCGCTGACCAATACCGGGGCCGGATGGCTGATCGCATTTTTCTTTGTGGCCTACACAGCCTTTCAACTGCCGGCGGGGTACCTGGGGGACCGCTTCGGGCCCCGCAAAATCCTGACCGCCGGCGCATTGATATCCATAGCCGGCAATCTGATTATCAGTCAGGGGGCACACTTTTACGTCCTTGCAGCAGGCCAGGTAATCAACGGCCTGGGGCAGGCCGTGGGCTGGAGTTGCGCGCTCAAATTGGTTGTCAATTGGTTTCCGCGCGCCAGGCGGGCAACGGCGATCGGATTTTTTGCCACCTGTGTGGCCGTCGGGAGTAGCTTTGGCATCCGGTTTTCCGGTTACCTCGGCGATCATTTCGGATGGCCAAGCGCATTTCTGGTGCCACCGGTTTTGCTGGCAGCCGTTACGGTTGTTTTTTGGGTCTTTGTCCGCAACAGCCCTTCAGAAAAAGGCCTTGCCGATTTTGATGATGAAACCCAGACGGAAAGTATCAGCGCCAATACGGCCGCATCTGCGATCCGGCTGGTATTGACCCATCCCACCCTGAGGGTCGTAGCTATGGTTTATTTTTGCTTTGTGTATGTGCAGTTTGGTTGCCTGGTATGGATACCCACTTTTTTAACCGAAATCTACGCTCTGTCGATCGATCGCGCCAGCACGATTGCAGCAGTCGTTTTGATCCCCGGTATCTTCGCGTCACCGGTTGCCGGTTTTTTATCCGACCATTATTTCAACGGCAGACGCAAGCCGCTGCTTTTTACCGGTCTGGCAACCCTGGCTCTGACAACGTTTTTGCTGGGCATGGGAATCCGCCTGGCACCGGCCATTGCCTTGCTGATCGTGATCGGCTTTATGATCGTGATGCCCGATATTCTGCTGGCGACCTACCCTTCGGATATCCTCTCGCGCAAACTATCGGCCACAGGCATGGGCTTTCTGACGACCTTCACCAGCCTGGCCGGCATTTTGACCAACGTGGCTTCGGGCAGGATTGCTGATCGGTTTCAATCTTTCAACGCCGTTTTCTTCTCGTTTGCGATTATGGCCCTGATCGCCGCCGTTTTAT
>JASFGN010000543.1:0-3326 GCA_050123735.1 Desulfobacterales bacterium
ACCCTGAATTTTTACGGCGATGAAACCCGTATCGATCTGCTCAATTTTGCCTTTAGGGACGATTTGGATGACTCGCTGTTTAGCTTCGAAATTCCGAAGGGGGTGGATGTTATCCAAATCGACGAATAAGTTTCCATTTATAACTGGTCTTTTTTCCGATCAGCTGCGTTCTCCGCGGATTTACATCCTCGACGCACGCTAATGTACGCCTCCGCGTAAATCCTTGTGCGGCCTTGCTGATCAAAAAAAATTCTCAATTCTAAATTGGAAACTAAAACCTATTGTAAAAGTTTAAAACGCCATGTTTTGTTTGAGGGCAAGGCGTCGATTCAATTCATAAGCGGAGCGTACACGATAGTACGTGAGCATTACGAATTGAATCGCAACACAGCCCTCGGACAAAACATGGCGTTTTACAAAGAATTGACGATTTCTTCAGGGATATCCGCGTTGGTATACACCTTCTGCACATCATCGCAGTCTTCCAGGGCCTCCATGAGCTTGACCATCTGCTCGGCTTCCTTGCCCTTTAAAAAGGTGGTGGATTGCGGCAGCATGGTCACTTCGGCCACAATATAGGGAATGGAGGCGCCGTTGATGGCGTTTTTAACCGCCTCAAAATCTTCCGGCGCGGTAATAACTTCAAAATTGCTGTCGTCCTCACGAATGTCTTCGGCCCCGGCATCCAGCGCTGCCTCCATCAGGGCTTCTTCATCAACGGCCTTATTTTCAACGGCGATGTAACCCTTCTTTTTAAACATCCAGGCCACACATCCGCTTTCACCCATGTTGCCGCCGGCTTTGCTGAAGATATGACGGATATCGGCCACGGTTCGATTCTTGTTGTCGGTCAGAGATTCGATCAGAACGGCCGCCCCCCCGGGGCCGTATCCTTCATAGATGCTCTCTTCGTAATTGACACCCTCTAACTCGCCGGTGCCTTTTTTGATGGCGCGCTCAATATTATCCTTGGGCATATTTTCGCTTTTGGCCGCCTGAATGGCCGTCCTCAGACGCGGATTGGCGTCAATGTCTCCGCCGCCCATACGCGCAGCGACCGTAATCTCTTTGATCAGCTTGGTAAATATTTTTCCCCGTTTGGCATCCATAGTGGCCTTTTTGTGTTTAATACTTGACCATTTGCTATGACCCGACATGATCCCTCCTACTAAAAAGCACTATAATTTTTTTTATTGACTAAAATATTCTTAATTTCGAATTTTTTCGAAGTAAAAGCATATAATTCGCCGAGACGACACATAACCTATTTCTTTTTAAAACCAATACCCAGGATGAAGATCTCTTTGCTCTCCTTGCGGCTGCTCCGGGGTTTGAAAATGCGATGGTTGCGAAACCGGCTTTTAACGGCTTCAGAGAATTCCTTAAATTCTTGACCCTGAAAAATTTTGCACATAAATGACCCGCCCGATTTCAGGGCCATTTCGGCAACATTCAGGGCCGCCTGGCACAGCTGATACGACCGGGTTGCATCCCGCATTTTATTGCCGCTGGTTGCCGGCGCCATGTCGCTCAGGACAACATCAAAGCCGTTGAGCAATTCTTGTTTTTCAAACCAGACCCGATCGATGGTCAGAACGTCTGCCGTCAGCGTTTCGGCCTGGGGCGGCAGCTTACAGGTGACGGATTGGAGATCGATCCCGAGCACGCGACCCTGTTTCCCGCTCAGCTCGGCAGCATACAGCAACCAGGAACCCGGCGAGCATCCCAGATCGAGAACCCGGTCTCCTGTTTTAATCAGCCGGAATTTTTTCTGGGCCTCTTTTAGCTTGTACACCGATCTGGCCGGGTACTTTTCCTTTCTGGCCTGCTCTGAATAATGATCCTGCCAGCGCCGCTTTTTTTTTGAGATCGAGCGTTTCATCGAATCGAGTTGCCAGCTTAAAATTCAAAATCCACAGATTACGCAGATTATCACAGATTACGAAGTTTTAGTTGATTATGGCAGCCATTTCTCGTGCTGCCGCCCGGAAATAATTTAACCCGCAACCCGAATCTGAATAGCGCTCACTCAGAGGTTGCCTGCGCTTGGTTCTCCACAGGCCGGGCATGTTGTTTTCTGAAAGGGGATATGCCAATTATTGAATGTCGGGCTACGCAGTGCCTCGATATTTGGGATGATGGGCACCGAAGCCTTTAGCTCAACCCATGGCGTTTGTTGAATCCCAAATATCGGGGCACCGGCACCTTGGAATTCATAGCGCCTTTCAGAAAATGACATGAGCGGCTCTCATTTTGTCAATTATTTCTGGGAAGGTACACTCTCTCAATTCTTTCACACGAGCTGTGTGCACCCCGTCTGTCTTACCTCCTGGTTGTTAGGCGCGTCTGTTTGAGGTAAAAACTAAAATAACATTTCTACCGCTTCGGAAACGGTTTTTATCCCGGTTACCTTTATCCCATCCAGATGGCGAATACGCTTCATATTTCCATCCGGCACCAGACAGCGCTTGAAGCCCATTTTTTTAACTTCGGCAACCCGGGTATCAACCTGGCCGATGGCTCTGACCTCACCCGTAAGACCCACCTCTCCCAAAACCACCGTCGCCGGTGCGATGGGTTTGTCCAAAAAACTGGAAGCAATTGCCGACACGATGGCCATATCCACCGCCGGCTCGACCACCCTGACCCCGCCGGCCACATTCATGAAAATGTCATAGCCCATCAGGTGCATGCCGAGCTGCTTTTCCATAACCGCTGCCAGCAAAGCGACCCGATTGGGATCCAAACCCAGAATGGTGCGCCGGGGCGTGCCGAAGCTCGTGCTGCTGGCCAGCGCCTGCAATTCGACCAGTATGGGCCGCGTGCCTTCCAGGCTGGCGGTCACCGCAGATCCGGGAGCATTGGCCGGCCGCTCGGATAAAAAAACCGCCGATGGGTTGGCCACCTCATCCAGACCCTGATCTTTCATCTCGAAGACGCCGATTTCGTTAGTTGAGCCGAATCGGTTCTTAACCGCGCGCAGGATGCGAAACATGTGGTTGCGGTCACCCTCAAAGTACAGCACCGTATCCACCATATGTTCTAAGAGTTTCGGGCCGGCAATGGCACCCTCTTTGGTGACATGCCCCACCAGAAACGTGGGTATGCCGGTCTTTTTGGCCATCAACATCAATCGAACCGCCGACTCCCGCACCTGGCTGACGCTGCCCGGAGCTGATGCGAGTTCGGCGTTGTACATAGTTTGAATCGAATCTATGACCAATGCCTGCGGGTTTTCGGACTGGATGGTTGCCAGAATCGAGTCCATATCGACTTCGGAAAGGACCATCAGATCGGGAGAAACCGTTCCCAACCGCTCGCTGCGC
>JASFGN010000544.1:0-3323 GCA_050123735.1 Desulfobacterales bacterium
GGATGTTTTCGTCCATCATTCCGGAATCAATGCAACCGGTTTCAGGTCTCTTAACGAAGGTGATCGTGTTACCTTTGAAATCGAAGAGGGACCCAAGGGCGCTCATGCTGTTAATGTAACGGTTGTATAGCCACAGCATTTAATCTCAAGAAAAGGGCAAGCTTTCATCGAAGGCTTGCCCTTTTCTTTCTGATTTGACACAACCGGCGCTTTATCCTATATTCCAGCCCGAAATTCGACTTCGTCCTCTGCGTCATAGCATCATCGGGAAAGGAGCTATCTCATGGTACAGGACACCGGTGCCGACCGCATTTATTTGGAAGATGTGGGTGAAATCGTCATGTCGCGGGCGGGCAAGGACATCTGGCTTATTAAGTCGATTACGCAACATGCGGATTTTCACGACCGGTGCCTGCCGAACCGGATTTACCTGGTTGATTTTCCAGGTCGGGGAGCCGGTGAGGAATTTTTGCTCAATCGTCAGGCCTGCGGCCCGGAAAAATTTCTGATGATCAAAGAGGTTGGCCACGAAATGATTCGCCTTTTTGAGCGGATGTTCGATGGCAAGGTGGCGCAATATGTGATCCTGTGGGGCGGTCGCCCGCTGGATCTACTGGATGCGAATCCGCCGTTGCAAAGGTCCGGGCTTCTGGACACCACCTATATAAAGCTTACCCGGGTTGAAGACCGCGAGGGGTTCCGCGGTTGGAACATCGTCGAGAGCTCTTTTGTGGGAGAATGGTGGCCGGATGATACCTGGATCATCATGGAAGAATGCATTGCATCGGGACAGACCCTGACCTATTTTGTGGACGAGGCTTTGAAGAACCATCGGCCCAAAAAGATATTTCTTTTTCCGGTCTGTGCAAGCCTTGAGGGTCTCGAGGGCATCTGTCAAATTTGCCGGGATCAAGGCGTTGAGTTAATCCCGGTTTTCAACGGTGCCCTTATTGAAGTGGCCGCTGTGGGGGTAACCTTGCCCTTTACCGACCTGGGTCTTCAACCGCGCACCATCACGACCCGGCATTTTTACCATGATTTGAATGATCGCTATCAGGGCACACCCCTGTGCTGGGTGGGTGATATCGGCGATTCGATCTACAAGCCCGAAGAACATTTGATTGAAACCCTCAGTGACATGCTTTCGGTGGGGATGGATTTTGAGCGCGAAGATTTTTCACTCTGGAGCCCGATCGTGCGTTCGGTACCTTTTCTCACGCGACTCGAAAACGAACACCCGGAGATCTTCTCACAGGTGCGCCCCTATCTTAATCCCTGATCACGCGCTAAGCGCTTGATCAGGCGTTATTCGTGATCTGTTATTGGTTATTTGAATGCGGTAATGCTTTATCAGCAGCGTCTCAAAACCAATAACGAATAACCAATAACAAAGAACCATTATTGATTATCCTCCTTTTTCCTCGCGGCGATAAGGCTTTAACAGGCCTGCCGGTACCGCTGCCTTTCTGGACACCCCGATCAGGGCAATAATCGTCAGCAGATAGGGAATCATTAAAAACAGGTGGAAAGAAAGCACGACCCCAACGCTCTGGAGCCTGAGCTGCAACCCGTCTAAAAAGCCGAAGATAAGGGCGCCAATGGTGGCTTTAAGCGGGTTCCAGTTGCCGAAAATAACCATGGCGATCGCCACCCAGCCGCGACCACCGATGACATCGATCAGAAACATGTTTTGATGCGCGAGCGTCAAAAATGCACCGCCGATGCCCATCAGAGCGCCGCCGGCAACCAGGCACAGGGTGCGGGTCAGTGTCACGTTGACCCCGACGGTGTCGGCCACCACCGGATTTTCACCAACCGTTCTGATTTTCAACCCGATGGTTGTCTTATACAGCAGAATCGACAGGGCCGGTACCAGCAGCCAGGCGATGTACGTCAGGGTATACTGGGTGAACAGGCCCGGGCCGATCACCGGAATCTTTGAAAGAACCGGCAGCGCCACCTGTTTAAAAGGCTGAACAACCGGGGGCACGGTGGGGGAACCAAAATGCAGTCGGTATATGAACATGGCCAGGCCGGTTGCAAACAGGGTAATGCCCAATCCGGAAACATGCTGACTGAGTCCCAGGTTCACCGAAAGCAGGGCCATCAGAAATCCCAGCAGCATGCCCACGCAGGCCGCGGCAAACACGCCGAACCAGATGGAGCCGGTGTTAAAAGTAAACAGAAATCCGGTCATGGCGCCCATCAGCATGATACCCTCAATGCCCAGATTCAGCACGCCGGCCCGTTCGGTTAAGATCTCACCCAGGGCCGCAAATATGATCGGGGTGGCCATGCGCATGGTTGCCCCCGTGAGGCCGGAGATAAAAGCAAGATCCAAGAAGTCAGCTGTCATTTGCGCTGCACCTTAATTTTGAATTCCGTAAACAATAAGAAAATGAGCATTACCATCAGTGCCATCCCCTGGATGACCTCGGCAATATAGGTGGGTACGCCGGTCATGCGGCTCATGGTCTGGGCACCCACGATAATGACACTGAAAAAAAGGGATGAAAACAGGACGCCCACCGGATGAAGGTTGCCCAGCATGGCGATCACGATGCCGGAATACCCGTAGCCGGGGGAAATATCCATAATCAACCGGTATTGAAGGGCGCACAGTTCGCCCACCCCTGCCAGACCTGCCAGACCGCCGGATACTAAAGCGGTCCACAGGATCACCGCGGTGGCATTGATCCCGCCGAAATGCGCAGCGCGGACGTTCGTGCCGACGGCTTTGGCCTGGTAGCCGAAGGTGGTCTTTTTGTTGATAAACCAGATGATCAGCATCGCCACAAAGGAGATAATGATACCCATGTGAAAGCGCGAACGCGTCATCAAGATGGGATAGCAGGCGCTCTCTATGATCGCAGATGATCGCGGCCAGCTGGAGCCCGGCTGCTGAAGGGGCCCGAAAAGCAGCGCCCCCATGATATGGATCATGACATAATTGAGCAGCAGGGTTGAAACCACATCATCGACTTTGAGTTTGGTTTTGAGCAATGCCGGGATCGAGGCCCACAGTCCGCCGGCCAAAAAGCCCGCAATGATGATCGTCGGCAGGACCAGCACCGGCGGGATGCTGCCCAGATGCACGCCTAAAACGGTGGCCGCCAGCGCACCGGCCAGCAGCTGGCCCTCGGCACCGATATTCCAGAATTTGGCCCGGAAGGCAAAAGCCACCGCCAGGCCGGTCAGTAAAAGCGGGCTGGCTTTGACGAAGGTTTCCAATAGATTGTAGCGGGTTCCAAGCGCTCCGTGAAACAGATAATAATAAGACTTCCACAGGTGCCCGCCGGCCAGCAGAATGGGGATGGCTGACA
>JASFGN010000545.1:0-3322 GCA_050123735.1 Desulfobacterales bacterium
CATAACCAATCAAGTGAAAAAGCTTGACATTACAGGCCATAATTCTTACAAAAGCAGGCTATTTTACCCTTCGCTGTTTGGTCCGATACGTCGATTGCCGTCCGTGGAGATGCCATAAAATCCGCATGCGGTCCAAATGTCGATTTGCATTAACCATTATGGCTGGTTTGAGCCCCTGGCGCTCAATCAGGCCTTTGAGCGGAAGACCCTTGAAAATAGAACTAAAAGGCGTGGTCATTATCGTCGGCAATTACGGCAGCGGTAAGACCGAAGTGGCAATTAATCTGGCGGCATACCGAAAACACGACGGAATGAATGTTCGGATTGCTGATCTGGATGTGGTCAATCCCTATTTTCGTACGCGAGAAGCCAGAGGGCCGCTCGCAGAACTGGGAATCGAAGTGATTTTGCCGCCGGAACAATACCTGCAGGCAGATCTTCCGGTTCTGAGCCCCGAAGTGGCCGGGATTATCCGCAAACCCGGTCAACTGACGCTGCTGGATGTCGGTGGCGATGATGCGGGTGCCACCATTCTGGCGTCACTTGAAGATGCGTTCAATGAAATATCACCCCGGGTTCTGCAGGTTGTCAATCCGCTAAGGCCGTTTACCGAGACCCGCGAAGGTTGCCTTAAAATTCGGGATGCGATCGAGACAGCTTCCAAGCTGAAGGTTACCGGCATTATCGGCAATGCCAATCTGATTGACGAGACCGTGCCTGATGACATTTATGACGGCTACTCATTTGTGCGCGACCTGTCCGAACACAGCGGGTTGCCCTTAGAATTTATTACCGTTGCCCGGGCACTCATGCCGTCTGTTGATCTTCATCGTTTTGAATGCCCGGTGCTGCCGATTGATCGGCAACTGGTTCCACCCTGGCAAAAGCGCGCCGAATTCGGCCGGACAGGTGCATCCGAATGATGGTTGCGATTTGATGCGGGCGGCGCTATGATAGGGCGGTGAAAAAATCGTATGAATGTCATTCACCACACGGTGCATGAAGATGGATACAGGTTCTGATTTCGTTTGTTGCGTTGCGTCCTTCATAAACTTTGTGGAAAAATTAATTCTCATTCGATTACCGGTATTATACCCGGCAGCGTAAACTTATCAAAGGAGTTGTCATTTATGGCATATGAGCATTCAGTTGATGACAATCGATGCAAGGGGTGCGGACTGTGTGTGACCGTATGCCCCAAAAACGTTCTCGAGATTTCCAACAAGGTAAATGCGAAAGGCTATTTTCCGGCATATCAGGAACGTCCAGAAGATTGCATTTTCTGTGCACTGTGCTGCACAATGTGTCCGGATGTCGCTATAACCATTCGCGAAATTGAGGAAGAGGCGGCAGCCAAATCCTAAAATTTGTGCTACGCCGAATTTTAATACATTTTCGTGCAAAGCTCAGTTTGATAAAATCAGCAAGCGAAGGAACATGAACTATGGGGAAAGTTTTGATGAAAGGCAATGAAGCTATTGCAGAGGCTGCGATCCGGGCTGGTTGTTTAAACTATTTTGCCTATCCAATCACGCCTCAATCTGAAGTTGCTGAATATCTATCGCGCCGTTTACCCGAAGCGGGCGGTACATTTTTACAGGGTGAAAGCGAAGTGGCGGTATCCTACATGATTTTTGGTGCTGCTGCCTGCGGCGAGCGCGTTTTTACGACTTCTTCCAGCCCCGGCATCAGCCTGATGAGCGAAGGCATCAGCTACATTACAGCCGCTCAATGCCCGGCCGTGTTTGTCAATATCATGCGCGGCGGTCCGGGACTGGGTGGGATTTTGCCTTCCCAGGCTGATTATATGCAATCGGTAAAAGGAGGAGGGCACGGTGACTACAAACTGCTGGTCATGGCACCGGCCAGTGTACAGGAAGCCGTCGAAATGATGATGAACGCCTTTGCTCTGGCCGAAAAATACCGCAACCCGGTTATGATTCTGGGTGACGGACTCATCGGTCAGATGATGGAACCGGTCGAATTTCCAGATGCCCTCAAAGCCAAACCTTCCAATAAAGATGAGTGGGCGACCAACGGCATGGCCACCCGCAACAGTGACAAGCGGAACCTGGTTAAAACCCTCTATCTGAATCCAGAGGAGCTCAATGCCCACAATTTGATGCTACGCGCCAAATATGTGCAGATGGAAAAAGAAGAAGTGCGCTATGAGGCCTATAATGTTGATGAAGATTACAACCTGCTCGTTGTCAGTTACGGCACCATGAGTCGCGTTTGCCGCACCGCCATTGATAATTTGAAAGATCAGGGTGTTGAAGTCGGCATGATTCGACCGCAGACACTCTTTCCATTCCCCAAAACAGCTATTCACGACGCAGCCGGCAAGAAGAGCTGCCGCGAGGTGTTGTGTGTCGAAATGTGCATGGGACAAATGGTGGAGGATGTGGAGCGCAGTGTTTCCGGACAACGGCCGGTGCACTGGTACGGTAAATGCGGTGGTGAGGTCCCCACACCCGAGGAGGTCATGGGAGAGATTCGTAGATTTGTCAAATAGTTAAATGGTCGATTGGTTGAATGGTTGTGAAGTATAACCATCAGTGCATTTTCTATCAAACCACTTAACCAGCAAACCGTTTAACAAATTGACTGAATATAGGAGAAAAGAAATGGGAAAAACATTTCAGAAGCCCGAGGCCCTGGCCGAGACAGTCACGCATTACTGCCCGGGATGCACCCACGGGGTTGCCCACAGGCTTATCGCAGAAGTCATTGACGAGCTGGGTGTCCGCGGCAAGACCGTTGGCATCGCACCGGTGGGCTGCGCTGTGTTGATGTATAATTATTTTACGTTTGATTTTCAGGAAGCAGCCCATGGCCGGGCACCGGCGATGGCGACCGGTATCAAGCGCGTACGGCCGGATCTGATTGTGTTTACCTACCAGGGTGACGGGGATCTGGCAAGCATCGGTATGAGTGAGATTGTACACGCCGCCAACCGCGGTGAAAAATTCACTGTTATTTTTATCAACAATGCAGTTTACGGAATGACGGGCGGACAGATGGCGCCGACCACAATGCCGGATCAGCGGACGACTACATCGCCCTTTGGCCGTAGGGTTCTGGATACCGGCATGCCGATAAAGATGGCTGAATTGCTGGCAGCGCTTCAAACCCCGGGATACATTACCCGTCAGACGCTTTTAAATCCGAAATACATCAACAAAGCCAAGAAAGCGATCAAGCGAGCCTTCAGTTATCAAATTGAAAACACCTGTTTTAGTTTTGTCGAATTGGTCAGCACCTGCCCGACAAACTGGGGCATGACCCCGCTGGATGCCATCAAATGGGCAGAAAAGAAGAT
>JASFGN010000546.1:0-3321 GCA_050123735.1 Desulfobacterales bacterium
TATCGCTGCAGGGGCAGGATTTTGACGGCCGTCGGTCATTGCAAGAAAAGCATCTTGAGCAATGTATGTTGGAGATCGTCAATGCTGCATAGGCGTATTTATCAATTTTTAATGATCTATTTCGCCGGCTTTGCCGCCCTGATGCTGGTGAAATACAGCCTGAATTTATCCGATTACGTCATCCCGAGCCTGACTGAGATCTGGAATACCTGCCGGCGATATTTCGGGTTATACCTGCTGGCGGTACTCAACACGCTGGCCGTTGCCGTTCTAGGTCACGTATTGTCCATTTGCATGGCAACCGTTGTGGGAATTATCGGGCGCCTGACCATCTGGATTGGTTCTTTTATCCGTGTGGCCGCCTACAATATTCAAGCCTATCCGATTGTGGCCGTGGCGCCGATCATTTTTATTCTTTTGGGAGACGGTCTTTCCTCCCGCTTGCTCATCGCTGCAATGATCTGCTATTTTCCATTATTGCTATCGATCATCGGGGTGCTGTCGGAGCCGGTGACGGAAATCGAACATTTCTTTGAATCTACCCGTAGAATGAACTGGCAACTTCAGGTCAAAATCCGGGCTTTTGAAAATAGCCACAAACTGATAACGGTTATTGTCGGTAGCGCCACCCTGGCCATGGTCGGCACAATTGTGGCGGAATTTATTGCAGCCAATGCGGGTATCGGCTACAGTATCCGTATTGCCCTTTACCAGAGCGATCTGGCAAAAATACTGGTCGCCCTGTTTTTAATCGGAATTTGCACATCAGTCTATCTGGTGTTTCTGGAATGGCTCGGCATCATTATTAAAAGGCGCATCGGCAGTGTTTAATCCATGCACACAACCGCAATCCGCAAACAATGGGCAATTTCGCAGAGAGCCAAAGGAGACCATCCATGCAGCGATACCTGTTTGAGCAGATCGTTTCGGCCGCAGTCGGTATGATCCTTCTTGTCATGATGGCAGGCTGTGCCCCGGAGGCTGAAAAACCCCTGGAAGAAGTCAATTACCGCCTGAAGTGGCTGTACAACATCAGCGTGGTCGGAGATCTATACGCTCTTGACAGCGGATTATTCACAAAATACGGCCTGAAGGTCGACGTCAAGCCGGGAGGGCCTGAAAAAGACGCCATCAAGGAGCTGGAATTGGGTCATGCGCAGTTTGGTGTTGCCTCGGCCGATCAGGTAATCAGGGCGGTTTCCAAAGGCTCACCGATTGTCGTCATTGCCCAGCTTTTTCAAATCAATCCATTGCATTGGATTTTTCGACCGGATAGAACACCGCTAAAAACACCGCAGGATCTCAAGGGGTTAACCATCGGCATTACCCATGGGGGCAATGATGAAACCATCATGCGTGCGCTGCTGGCCAAGTACGGCATCCAGGAAAGCGATGTAATCCTTTTCAGTGTGCGCTACGACTACACCCCCTTCTACCAGGGCGAAGTCGACCTCTGGCCCCTTTACCGCAATGCCCAGGCCCCCATTATCGGTGCTAAATTGCAAAAGGCCGGTGAGCGCTTCGATTTGATGGATCCCTCTAAATTGGGAATCCGATTTGTAGCCAATTCGGTGGTCACCACTCGTAAAATGCTCGAAGAGCGTCGTGAAACCGTTGAGAACTTCATCAAAGCGTTGCTACAGGGATGGCAGGAGGCTCTGGACCCCGCCAACACAGAAAAAGCAATTGCCCTGATGTTAAAATACGACAAAGAAACACCTGAAGAGATCGTCCGCCAGCAATTGCCGGCTACCCGCGTGTTGATGATGCCCTCAGCGAACTTTAAATTCGGCACAATTGATACGGCCGCATGGCAACAAACCGAGGAAATCATGCTGGCCCAGAAGCTGATCCCCGTCCGGGTGTATGTGGAAAAATTGCTGAAACCGATAAAAGAATAGTAAAAACCATGTTGAGTCGCGCAATAAATCATCAGCGACTGCATCGTGCAAACTCATGCATAAGGGATCGTAGCGAAAGAACAACAATCAACAACAAAACAATGCGTTCGCGGTAAAATCAGCATCGTACTCAAAAGCCGGTTAGGAGGCGTTTGGCTGTTCTTTCGCAACGCTCCCTTATGCATTCAGACAGTGCACGATTCCGCTATGCAGTAAAATTCCTCAACTTTCCAACATCTTAAGGAATAGGAACAATGAGAAAACGAAGTGATTTGATGACCAAAGGGCCCGAAAGGGCACCCCATCGCTCCTTGTTACGGGCAGATGGCTTTACAGAATGGGAGTTGGAGCGGCCCATCATCGGCATTGCCAACTCGTTCAATGAAATCATACCGGGGCATATGCATTTGGACAAGCTGGTGGATGCGGTCAAAGCCGGTATATACGCTGCCGGCGGCACACCGCTGGTCTTTAACACCATCGGCATTTGCGACGGCATTGCCATGAACCATGCCGGCATGAAATATTCACTTCCCAGCAGAGAGTTGATCGCCGACACCGTCGAAACCATGGCGGTCGCGCATCCTTTTGATGGTCTGGTTTTGCTGGCATCCTGTGACAAGATCATACCGGGCATGCTCATCGCTGCTGCCCGGCTAAACATACCCTCGATTTTTTTGTCCGGCGGTCCGATGCTGCCGGGCAGAGTCCATGGTAAAGATACCGGGCTGGACAAAGTTTTTGAAGCGGTCGGTCGCTTCAAAAGCGGCAAAATTTCTGCTGAAGAACTGAAAACCTATGAATGCGCAGCTTGTCCCGGTGCCGGCTCCTGTTCGGGTATGTTCACCGCCAATACCATGAGCAACCTTTCCGAAGCGCTGGGCATGTCCCTGCCCTACAATGGCAGCGCCCCGGCTGTTTTTTCCGAGCGCATATGGCTGGCTAAGGAGACCGGCTACAAAGCGGTCGAATTGGTCAAAAAAGATTTGAAGCCGCGCGACATCATGACCGCTGAAGCGTTTCATAATGCCATTGCGGCCGATATGGCGCTGGGCGGTTCGACCAATACGGCGCTGCACATTCCGGCTCTGGCCTATTATGCCGGATTGGACTTAACCCTCAGGGATCTGTCTCCTTTTACCGCGAAAGTGCCCCATTTGACTTCAATTGCGCCCGCCGGTCCTCACCATGTCGTGGATCTATTTTATGCCGGTGGCATCCCTGCCATTTTGGCCGAACTGCAAAAAGCCCGGCTCATCAAAACGGACCCGCCGACGGTCTATGGAAAATCCGTTGGTAATATGCTCGCAGAAATTAACGCCGGTGTAAAAGATTATACCGTGATTCGTTCAATTGAAAAACCGGTCCACCGCGGCGGCGGTCTGGCCATCCTGTCCGGTAACCTGGCGCCGGATGGCGC
>JASFGN010000547.1:0-3319 GCA_050123735.1 Desulfobacterales bacterium
GT
The DNA here is from genome assembly GCA_050123735.1 of Desulfobacterales bacterium. Lineage (GTDB taxonomy): Bacteria > Desulfobacterota > Desulfobacteria > Desulfobacterales > JAHEIW01 > JAHEIW01. The sequence goes on from JASFGN010000547.1 coordinate 3, forward strand.
CGTGTAGAATCTTCACCAGCGCTGCGGCTTTATCAGCTGCCGCTTCGCCCTCGACCATTCGAACAGCCTGCCTTTCAGGTGGCAAACTCATCGATTTTATTTTTAGTTTGCGATTGGCAGCGCCCACCTGGGCAGGATCGACGCCGAGATCGGCAACGGTTTTGACATCCACGGGTTTTTTCTTGGCCTTCATAATACCGGGCAACGAGGCGTAGCGCGGTTCATTAAGCCCGCGCTGGGTGGTAAACAGTGCCGGCAGTGAAGCCTCCACGACAACGGTGCCGCCTTCAATCGTGCGATTACAGATAATTTTGCCATCGGCCAATTCAACCCTGTTGACCATGGAGACCTGGGGAATACCCAAAAATTCGGCGACAGCTGATGCAACCTGATAGTTGTCTTCATCCACGGCACGGTGCCCGGCAATGATCAATTCATACGGAATTTCCTTTAAAGCTGCTGCCAGTAATTTGGCAACAGCCAGCGAATCGCTGCCCTGGGCTGCGGGATCATTGATATGCACCCCCTGATCGGCTCCCATGGCGAGCGCCGTCCGGATGGTTTCAATCGCCTTATCCGGCCCCAGAGACAAGATGGTCACCGTGCCGCCCTGGGATTCTTTAATCTGCAGGGCTGCCTCAACAGCCAGCTCATCATAGGGGTTCATAATCCATTTTATGTCCTGTGTTTTTATGGAAACCCCGTCATCTGCAATCTGCACCAGCGATTCGGTATCCGGCACCTGTTTCACTAAAACAACGATGTCCATATTCTACTCCTTTCTATATGAACGGGTCCAAAATAACATCTTTTGCCCCAGGTCTGTGTTATAATCCGATTCGAAATACTCGCGTACTATCGTGTACGCTCCGTTTTCGAATCGAATTATGCCTGAACCTGAGGCAAAATCTGAATATTTTGCTACCCGTTCATCAAATTGCTATCTATTGGCTTTGCGGATGCCCAACTGATCCAGCGCTATAATCCATTTGCAGATATTGGCGGATCCCTCCACCATGGCGTACGTCGGTGCATCCCGGAAATAACGCGCCACGGAATATTCGGTTGAATACCCATAAGCACCTAAAATCCGCATGGCATAAAGGGCACATTTGTTGGCAACCTCACCGGCCAGATATTTGGCCTGAGCCACATCCAGGCCGTTATTCAATCTACCCTGATCCTTGGCCCATGCTGCTTTGTAAACCAGCAACCGGGCGGCCTCGATTTCGGCTGACATCTGGGCGATCATATCCTGGTTCATCTGAAATTCACCGATGGGTTTGCCAAACTGCTTGCGTTCGGTGGCATATTTGATGACTTCTTCCAGACAGGCCTGGGCCAATCCGACACCACCGGCAGCAGCCGAAAGCCGGGTTTGATTCAAAGAGCCAAAAAGAATTTTGGCGCCATCACCCGGTTTTCCTAATATATTTTCCTTCGGAACTCTGGTATCGGTCAGATAAATTTCTCCGGTGGGTGATGAGCGCGAACCCATCTTATCCAGAGCGGTGGTGCGCACATCGTTAAAATTCTTTAATTCCACCACAAAAGCAGACAGCCCTTTTGAACCCGCATCGCGATCCGTATAGGCATAATAGATAGTGACATCGCCCACGTCGGCGTTGGAAATCCAGGTCTTGGAACCGTTTAAAAGCCAGTGATCTCCCTTGTCTTCGGCGCGGGATTTAATCGCCATCACGTCCGAGCCCGCATCCGGTTCCGTCATGGCAAAACAGCCCAAATATTCGGCACTCACCAGCTTGGGAATATATTTTTGCTTTAACTCCTCGCTGCCGTAAGTTTGTACGGTGTAGGCACAGCCAAGGGCCTGCATGTTCACCTGCACCCGCAAAGAGCTCGACGCCCGGGCAATTTCTTCAGAAATGATCATGGCCGCCAGCCAGCCCATTTCAGACCCGCCATAGGCCTCTGAGATCACAGTCCCGAATAAACCCAGTTCACCCATGGGCTTGACGGCTTCTTCATATGGAAAATAATGCTTCTCATCCCATTCGTCGGCAAAGGGCGCAATTTTTTCGCTCGCAAAATCGCGCACCGTATTTTTCAAAATTTCGAGTTCTTCCGGTAACCTAAATTCCATTTTTCCTCCTATGACAAATTATATTTGGTCAAAATGATGACATCGTATACGGTATACGCATAAGTGATGAAATATAGAGGAAGGCGTTCGGGGTGTCAAGAAAGAAAGTCGCTAAACATATAGGCGTTTCGAAAATTTTAACGTCATTGTTTACTGTCGCTCTTTAGCCGCCTAATTAGGGCCCCCTGGTCCTTTGGATCATCTAAGCGGAAGTTTTCAATCCTGAGCGAAAGAGAGACGCTGTGATGGTCATCCTATCAAAGTCCGGAAGAGGTCCCCCTTTTGGCAAGAGGGAACATCTCTGCTCTCTAAGAACGGGTGCGTCCCCAGGCCCTATTTAATAAAACTGGGCAGATAAAGGGCAACCTGGGGGAAAAGCAGCAGGATTAAGCAACAAAACCACAGGGCGATCAGGTAAGGCCATACGCCCCTGAAAATATCCATGACCGGTGTATCCCTGTCCACGGCGAACACGACATAGACATTGGCGCCCACAGGGGGTGTCAGCACGCCCATCCCCAGGGCCAGTGTCATAATAACCCCGAACCATGTCCCGTCGAAGCCCAGCTTCAATGCCGCCGGGTAAAAAATGGGTATGGTCAGCAAAACCATAGCCAGAGCGTCGACAAAGCAGCCCATTGCCATGAGGATGAAAAGAATGGCAACGATGACAAGCCAGGGCGGCAGCGGAAGCGTCACCACCCAGTCCGCCACAAGCATGGGAAGGCGCGTCAACCCAAGAAACTCTCCGTAGACGGCTGCCGCACCCACCAGGAACATGACCATGGTCGATGTGCGGACGGTGTCTTTCAGCGAGTTCACAAAGCCCTGCCAGGTGAGGGCCCGCCTGGCCAGCACCACCAGCAGCGTCGCAAAACAGCCCACCGACCCGGCCTCGGTGCCCGTGAAGAACCCGGCCAGCAGCCCACCAATCACAGCCACAAAGATGATGATGACCTCTATGCCCCCTTTAGCCAGCGCCTTGATCCTGTCCTTCCAGGGAATATACGGACCGGGCGGTGCCTTTTTCGGATCGAGGGCTACCACCAACCAGGTGCTCAACAAGAAAAGAGCCCCCAGAAGCAGACCGGGAAAGATACCGGCAATGAAAAGCTTGGCCACGCTCTCTGCCGTGATACTGGCATAGACGATGAAGATAACGCTGGGCGGGATCAGCACTCCCAGGATGCCCGAGGCCGCAACATTGGCCGTG
>JASFGN010000548.1:0-3315 GCA_050123735.1 Desulfobacterales bacterium
GCAGCTCCGAGATTATTCCAGGCAAGGCTCCAAAACTCGTATAAAGGTTCGCCGATTACCGGCCAGGATCTGACGCTCTCCGATGGCGGCGGTATATTTAACGTCCCGGCAGCAAGCTGTGCCGAATAATCCTGTGCGGTTTTGATAAGAGAACCGGAAAGCATAAAGGCTGGAACAAGCAGAACGATCAGTGAAAAAAGTGTAACCAGAGCAGCCGCCAGACGCCCGCGTCCACCCAGGGCAGACTTTAGCCGGGTGTAGCCGGGATGAATTGCAACGGCAATGATGATGCCCCATACGGTAATCTGAATAAACGGCTGGCCAATCTTAAAACACCAATAAAGGAGCAGAACGGCCAGGCCTATATGAATGGTTGCCTCAAGTGCTCTGGTCACAAATAATTTGTCGTTCGAAGGTTGGCTGGATGTATTCACTCTGAATCCTTTCGGGGCAACACAATTCCGGCCCTCTATCGTGTGTCATGCTGTTTGAATGATGCTATTGTATCGAATTTTCTTAATGAAGCGTTATTTCCAGATTCAATTCTTCGCCCACCTGCGAGAGCCCATTTTCCAGTTGCTCAATAGAAATCTGTTTGGGAACCTGAACCTTGATTTCCATAAAATAAAGCGCGGTCCCGGATTCAGGCGAGGTGGCCCGACGCGATGACAGGCTTTCTATATTGATGTCGTTGTTGGCCAGGTATCGGCTGATCTTAAATACGATTCCGGTCTGGTCAATGCCCTCTACCTTGATGCTTTTAGTGCCACCGCCGGCTTGTTTGCGACTGTCTTCAGCTTCTACCGGTCTGATGAAGGCGGTTATGCCTTTTTCCCTTTCCAGTCGCCGACAGTCACCTGAAAGCATCTCCTCCAAATCGTCTCCTTTGCCGCTAAACAGGAGGATGATGGCGAACTCATCGAGCATGTGGGTCATCGTAGAGTCCTCGAGATTACACCCATGTTCATAAAGCACCTCGGTCACATCAGCAACGATCCCGGGCCTATCCTTGCTGAAAGCCGTCATTATAAATTTTTTCTCCATCGCATGCCTCCTTTGCCTGGTAAAGCTTTAAATTTCGTAATAGATATAGCGATTGTCAAAAAAACGTTCCGTTTGCGGAAGGTTTTTTTGCTACCAGCGCTTATGCCGCCCTCCTTTTATCGGGTTTCCCAAACCGGGTGCTTAGCACCCGGTTTCACCCGCAACGATCGGGGCCCTGCGTACCCCTGTCTTTTACCGCCTTTGGCGGTAAAATCCAAGCCACCCGCTGTGCGGGGGGGCGTTGACTCGGAACGTATGTATGACAAGCGGTATAACTGGAAGTAATGCAAAATATTATTGAGATGCGATACGTTTTGCCGATACGCGGACCTTATTTTCCCTCGGCAAGCATCTTGGTCATCAAAGCCCCCATACCCTGAAAACGCATTTTTTTGGTTCCCAGTTTTTTCAGGCTATCTAAAAAAGCCTGCGCGGGTGGCGAGAGTTGTTGATTCTTCAAATAAGCAATGGTGACGTCTAAAAAAATGGAATCTTTTTCCAAGGGTATGCTGACAAGCTTTTTTTCTTGAAGCTCTACCGCCACGGCCTCTTTCACCAGAAATGAGATGCCCTCTCCATGCTGCACCAGCAACTTGATGATTTCAGCGTCCCCGGTTTCCATCAACACATTGGGTGTGACGCCTTTGTTTGAAAACAACCCATCTACAAGCCTGCGGGTCCCTGAGCCCGAATCCTTCATAATAATCGGCTCCTCGGCGATTTGTTCGAAGCGGATACGGTCCTGACTTGCCAGACGATGGTGAGGCGATAAAATAAGCACCAGTTCTTCCCGGCTGAAAGGAATGTAAGCGATGTTGGGATAATCATCGGTCCTGGCAATAATCACCACTTCGTTTTTCAATTCGATCAGGCTGTGGATCATTTCACGGGAGCTACCTTCATCCAGATGAATTTTAATATCTGGAAAAGCATCGCGAAATCCGGTCAGCAAAAAGGGCAAAAAGTAACGGGCATACGTTCTGGCGGAGCCCAATTTTAGATTGCCCTTTTTTAGTTCTTTCATCTGGGAAACAGCTTCTTCAATTTTCTTCTCACATTCGAATATTTTTTTGGCATGACTGAAGAGAGTTTTACCCTCGTCGGTAAGTATCAGGTTGCGGCCCTTCTTTTTGAACAGTTTGAGGCCGCAGCTTTCTTCAAACAATTTGACCTGGGCCGTAACCGCCGGCTGGCTGACGAACAGCCGTCTGGCCGCCAGGCTCACATTCTGGCTTGTGGCGACCTGATAAAATGCTCTGAGCTGATTTAAATTGAGCACCGTTGGATCCTGACGTTAAATGAATGGCAATTAACCTAAATCCGCATAGGCCTTTTTCAACACTTTACCAATCTGGATATTCTGGGGGCAGTGTTTTTCAGCTTTAGAATAATCTGCCATGAGAATATTTGATTTGACCTCCGGTGACAGTGAATCGAACAGCCTTAGAGCAGTATCGCGATCCCCATAGCTATGGTAGTACAGGGCATAGCGTAAGATATCGCTGATCGGAACTTCACGGTTGACAGCTGACTCGCAAATTTGCGAACAACCGGCACAGTAACCGGGAGCCGTCTGACGGGCATATTGTTGCAGGCGGTGCCGGTCACCCTCGGACAGTTCTTTCTTATGCAGGGCCGCAGCAACATTGGCCTGCAGGATGGTCATACTGGGCATCGCCGAACAGATGCTGGCTATATTCGGATTCTCCCAGACCACCTTGAGCTTGGCCTGCTCGGCGGTATAGCCCTTTTTTATGAAATTTTCGGTCATTTTCAAAGCGTCATCGGTTTCAGACCCGATGGATGCATAAAAATTGGCTGAAAAAGACGCCTGTGTTTTCATGGCAGTCAATCCGATTCCCGCTTCGACACAGGCATCGACTGCTCTTTTCATCTTGTCCTGGTTCATGAGCCGATAATTGTAACTCATCATGATACCATCGATCCAGCCCAGTTTGGCTGCAACCAGCATGCTGTCTTCCATATTTTTGTGGGCGCTAAACCCGAATAACCGAATTTTGTCTTGCACTTTGGCCTTATCAGCCCATGTTTTAACGGCAGCGGTCAATTCCTTTGTTGCATTACTGACATAACTAATGAAGTACATATCGACGTAAGAGGTATTCATTCTCTCGAGTGAGGCGCTTAATTTTTGGGTTAATTTTTGTGGATTTGATGATTTGGCTTTCGTCACCAGAAAAACCTTTTTACGGTCGCCCGGGTATTTTTCGAAGTATTTACCAATGGCTTTTTCGTTCTTGCCCCATCCAT
>JASFGN010000549.1:0-3297 GCA_050123735.1 Desulfobacterales bacterium
CGTCTTTGAAAAAGCTTACTCAGTTGCGCGATGAATTAAAGAAGACGAAACGGGTCACTTCGGTAGTCTCCATATTGGATGCCCCCCTGCTTGAAAGTCCTCCTGTTCCGGTCAAGGAACTCACTAATAACATTCAAACCCTTGAATCGCCAAAAGTAGATCGCAAACTGGCGAGAATAGAGTTCAAAAACAGCCCCCTGTACCAAAATCTGCTTGTCAGCCCGGATCTGAAGACCACCGGCCTTCAGGTTAATTTCCCTATTGACGAAGTCTACCAGAACCTATTGGCCCGTCGCGACCATTTTCGAGAAAAAGCAGCCAAGGGCAATCTAACAGACGCAGAAATTGTTGAATTCAAAGCGCTCAAAAAGCAAATTCAAAGGCGCCGTGAATTACAGAGGCAAATCCGAAATGAGGATATCGCCGCCATCCGGGTCATTTTGGACAAGTACCGCCAGGATGCCCAACTTTTTCTGGGCGGAATCAGCGTCATAACCGACGATTTAATTCGCTTTGTTAAGCAGGACTTGAAAATATTCGGCATCGGCATCGCATTGTTTCTGATCATTACCTTGAGCATTATTTTTGGCAAAATTCGCTGGGTGGTATTACCAATGCTCTGCTGCGTTTTTTCCGCCATTGCCATGATGGGGCTTCTGGGAATGTTTGGCTGGAAGGTCACGGTTATATCTTCCAATTTTATCTCGTTGCAACTGATCATTACGATGGCGATTACGATCCATTTGATCGTGCGTTACAAGGATCTTGCGAAGCTGAATCCTGAAGCTGACCAACGTCAACTTATTCTTGATACGGTGAGCTTAATGCTGACACCGTGTCTGTATGCCGCCTTGACGACCACCGCCGGATTTGGCTCACTGTTGTTGTGCGATATTCTGCCCGTCAGAACCTTTGGCTGGATGATGAGCGCCGGTATCTTGGTATCGCTAATCATAACATTTTTACTCTTTCCGGCCGGACTGATGTTGCTGGGTAAAGAAGCGCCGCAGGCCATAAACGCAAAGCGTTTCTCCTTTACATCGGCTCTGGCCAGGTTTACGGAAGCACGCGGCACCCTGATACTCTGTGTGAGTTGCCTCATCCTAATTATGAATGTTTTTGGTATTACCAGACTCGTTGTTGAAAACAGCTTTATAAATTACTTTAAAGACGACACCGAAATTTATCAGGGCCTGAAGGTTATTGATGAAAGGCTGGGTGGCACCACCCCCCTGGACGTGATTGTAGAGCTTGAGATGCCACAGACAAAGACCGCTAAAGCGGCGGCGAAAAAGAAAGGGCAGGCAGACGAAGCTTTTGATGAGTTTGATGAATTTGAAGAAGGCAGTGATGAAAAATATTGGTTTACAGCTGACCGGATGGCGCTGGCGATGAAGATCCATGATTATCTGGACAGCCTTCCTGAAACCGGCAAGGTGCTGTCGCTGGCAACGATGCTGAAGATTGCGACAAAGTTAAATAAAGGCCAGCCGCTGGATAATTTTCAACTGGCTCTGGTCTACAGCGAACTGCCTGAAGAATTTAAGCGAATTATATTAAAGCCTTATGTGTCTCCGCGACATCATCAGCTGCGTTACTCCATCCGGGTCAAGGACTCCGAAAAATCCCTGAGACGCGAGGTCCTGCTTAAAAAGATTCGATACGACCTTGTCAACAGAATAGGGCTCAGCGATCATCAAGTCCATTTGACCGGCCTGCTGGTGCTCTATAACAATATGCTGCAGAGTTTGTTTAAGTCCCAGATTCTGACCCTGGCAGCGGTCGTGCTGGTGCTATTCGGCATGTTTCTGATTCTGTTCCGGTCGCTGCAACTGGCCTTGATTGCCCTCATACCCAATCTGCTGGCGATTTCAACCGTGCTCGGTATTATGGGATGGCTGAAAATACCCCTCGATATGATGACCATCACCATTGCCGCCATCAGCATCGGAATTGCAGTCGATAACACGATTCATTACATTTATCGTTTCAGACAAGAGTTTCAGGCAAAAATGGGTTACATGAGCACAGTTCACCTGTGCCACGGCAGCATTGGCCGTGCCTTGTACTATACATCCCTGACAATTATCAGCGGTTTTTTGATCCTGACCCTTTCCAATTTTATTCCCAGCATTTATTTCGGCTTGCTGACGGCGCTGGCCATGTCGATAGCCCTGCTGGCCGCTTTGACCCTGCTGCCGCAACTGATCATCGTCTTAAAACCCTTAGGATCTGAATCTACAACCGAAGCAGCCTGATGCTCGTGCAAAAAATCGCAATGAACACTTTTGCACATAATAACCCGATATGGCCGCGTTAGATAACAAAGATATTCGAGAAATAATATCAAGAAGGTAAATCATGACCTATTTAGTACAAGATGATCCGGAGGTGGCGCGGATTATCCGGGATGAAGAATCCAGGGTTGCAAGCACCCTGAATTTGATTGCGGCTGAAAATCATGCGCCCCGGTCTGTTCTGGAGGCCCAGGGATCGATTTTCAGCCTTAAAGCAGCCGAGGGGTTCCCGGGCAAACGGTTTCATGCCGGCTGCCGGCATGCAGACGAGCTGGAAAGCCTCGCCGTTTCAAGAGCCAAGTTGCTGTTCGGGGCCGATCATGCCAATGTCCAGCCACACAGCGGGGTATCCGCCAATCTGGCGGTCTATTTTTCGGTGCTGGATGTGGGGGATCGCATCCTGTCAATGAAGTTGTCGCATGGGGGGCACCTTTCCCACGGGGATGCAGCCTCGATGACCAGTCGCTGTTTTGACTTTCAGCATTACGGGCTCAACCTTAAAACCGAACAAATCGACTATAATGAAGTTGAAAACCTCGCCACAGCTTTCAGGCCCCGCATGATCATTGCCGGAGCCAGCTCCTACCCGCGATTGATCGATTATGAAAGAATCGCTAAAATTGCGCAATCCGTCTCGGCTATCCTGCTGGTCGACATGGCCCACATTGCGGGTCTGGTGGCTGCCAAAGTCATTCCCAGCCCTGTTCCCCATGCCGATTTTGTGACCTTTACGACGTACAAAACATTACGCGCCGGCCGAGGCGGTGTTATTTTATGTAAGCAAAAATACGCCGACCGGATTAACAGAGCCATATTTCCCGGCGGTCAAGGGACCCCGTCGCTTAATTTGATCGCTGCCAAGGCGGTCTGCTTCCATTTAGCACGGACAGCGGATTTTGTTGAAATGCAAAATAAGACATTAAAAAATGCGGGTTGCTTTGCCGCCGAATTCGAACGTCTGGGGTATCGGATTGTATCCGGTGGAACCGACAATCACCTG
>JASFGN010000550.1:0-3296 GCA_050123735.1 Desulfobacterales bacterium
CTTTGAGTGACCTTTCCGCTGAATAGCCCTGCGCGCCCAGCCCCATCGAAAAGCCGGCCATTATCATCAGCACGGCAAACAGACCCCTGACGGCCGCTTTTTTATACCGCTTGTCGTAAATACGTTCCGAATAAAAGGATGGCGGCATAAGCGCTTGTAGCAAAAAAACCTTCCGCAAACGGAACGTTTTTTTGACAATCGCTATAAATCGGTTTTGGATCATGAATTTACCTTTGCACAACCTATTTGGAGCTCTCAATATCAAAAAAGGGTCTTGAGTGTAAAGAAATTATAACCTGCTCGTGCAGAATTCAGGTCTGAGGTGAAACGTTTCCTGATGGGTATGTTAAAACTTTAATAAAAACCAAACCGGGTTTAGAACCGCAGATTTTGTTCGACAACACGGCAGTGGCAGACGCGACTCTACAATTTTTAATTATGTTGATGGGTTCCTGTGATAACATCTTAAAATACCAAAAGCGGAGCATGAAATCGTGGCTAAAAGCCACTCCCACTGCTAATAATTATAAGCGACTTTTAAGATGCATATTTCCACTACAATCGGTGGGAGCGGCATCCCTGCCGCGATACGACGTTTGAAGAGGAACAACACCGTTGTCGGGCAAAATATGAGAGGTATAAACCCAGTTTTTTTTAGAGGAGGCCGGCCGCTTGCATTATATCCGGCACCCTATCTTCTTTGCCGATGGCCATGATATGCACGCCGTCACACATTTTTTCTTCATGAATGCGCCTGATCATGCGGCCCGTAATTTCGATGCCTTTGGCCAGGGCCTGACCTTTGGGTGCGGAGGCCATCTCATCGATCAGCTCCTGCGGTACGAAAACCCCGGCGATATTTTTGTTCATAAAACGGGCCATGGGCGCTGAGGTCAGCAAAATAATACCGGCCAGAATTTTTACCTTGAACTGCCGGGCGTAATCCATGAATTCTTTGAACTTGTCCAGATCGTAAACGGCCTGGGTCTGAATGAATTCGGCACCGGCTTCAAGTTTTTTTTCAAATTTGATCAGCTGCGGTTCAAGCGGATCGGCCTCCGGTGTCACAATGGCGCCGGCGCAAAATGAAACCCCGCCGTCCAGGTCGTTGCCGCCAAGATCTTTGCCGGCTTCCAGTAAACGCACGGTTCTCAGCAGCTGGCTGGAGTCCATGTCAAAAACGCTCTTGGCTTCTTTATGATCGCCCAGAATGATCGAATCCCCGGTCAGGCAGAGAACATTCTGGATCCCGCGCGAAGAGGCAAACAGCAGATCCGCCTGTAATGCCAGTCGGTTGCGGTCCCGGCAGGTCATCTGCAGGATGACTTCCCCGCCCATTTCTTTGACCATCAGCGCGCCACCCAGAGACGGGTAACGCATCACCGAGCTTTGATGATCGGTGACATTCATGGCGTCGACCTTGTCTTTTAACAATTCGATATGGTGCTTGAATTTTTCAAGGTTTGTCCCTTTGGGCGGGGCGACCTCGCTGGTCACCACAAACTTGCCGGATTCCAAAGCTTCTTTAAATTTCGTCGGCATCTCAAACTCCCCTTCTATTTAAGAACCTTCAACGAGCAAAGAAAATTCCTTTGCCTTTCATTTATTTTTTACCATTAACAAATAACTATGCACCAATAACTAAATTTAAGTTGCAGGCAACTTAAATTTTCCTGGCTTGGGCTCACCCAGATGATTGCGCGGTTTTTGATATTTGCGCATGGAATCGATCCGGTCCAGCTCCTTGAGACGGTTGTATATCAGCGTCCAGACACAATCCTTGTCGACATCGATTTCGCATTTGCCGTGATTGGTGCCGCCGCAGGGCCCGTTGACCAGGCCTTTATGGCAGTTGGTCACCGGGCAGATGCCGCCGGTTTCCCCTATGATACAGGTTCCGCACTGGGTGCAGATCTCATCAAATAATCCCACCGCTGTTTCTTTGCCGATAAACAGGGTGTCCAGAGCCGGAATCACCATCTTGTGCAACTGCCGGGCAATGCTCTGAACCCCAAAGGCGCAGGTCATGATCAACAGCGCATCGGCCTGATTGATCTGTTCGCCGAAATCGCTCAAAAATTCGCGGGTTAAATTATCGCAGGCCACCGGCACCACCGTAGTGCCGGTTACCAATTTGCCCTTGGCGGACAGCTCCGCTTTCATCTCCCGCACCTCCGGATCCCCGCCGGTACGGGTGAGCGTCACGCAGGTTCCGCATCCAACGATGAAAATCCGGTGGAGCCCCTTTAAAAGGCGTTCAATTTCCTTTTCCGGCTTTTTTTGCGTTATGGATCGAATCATATCGCATTCTCCTCTTTTTCGAGATCACATCGGAGGCAGCGAATGGCTTCGCGATAAGCCTCCTCTTCTCTGAATCCTTTTTCGACTTCTCTGAAATCCTTTATGCGTTCCCGGGCATTTTCGACTTCGACCGCTACCCGGGGTTTGTCCTCCATATCTTCCTTTTCCAGCGCCAGTTTGGTGCCCGTATGCCGCGGGGATTTCTCATCGGGGATATAGACGCGACCCTTATCGCCGCCCAGGTATTTATCGATGGCGATGGCGGCCCGCCGACCGGATGCAATCGCACGGATCACAAAGGTCGGGCCGGCGGTAAAGTCCCCACCGGCGAAGACACCCGGTATATTGGTGGCCAGTGTATTGGTGTCCACCACCAGAGCGCCCCAGAGTTCGCGCTCCAGCTGGCTGTCGGCGGATAGAAAGGACATGTCGGCAGCCTGGCCGATGGAGATAATTACATTGTCGGCATCCACAAAGCGCGTATCATCGAGATCACAGGTCGGGTTGAAGCAGCCCTCATCGTCAAAGACGCAGATGCAGCGTGTGAACTCAACGCCCGTTACCCGCCCCTTTTTGTGGATAATTTTGCCGGGCGAAAGATCAGGATTGATGACGATACCCTCTTCGATGGCCTCTTGCACATCCTGTTCCCAGGCCGGCATTTCATCGCGGGGCTCCAGGCAGAAAATTTGGGCTTCCTGCGCACCGGCTCTTAAAGCCGTTCGGGCGACATCGACAGCCACATTACCGCCACCGATGATGACCGTTTTGCCGCTTAAAGGCACCTTTTTGCCCATGCGGACCTGGGTCAAAAAGTCAAGCCCATAGTAAATACCCTCAACGCCTTCTTCCTCCCCGGGAATGCCGATATGCTTACTGGCCTGGGCTCCGGCGGCAATAAAAACCGCGCTATAGCCTTCATCGAGCAGGTCATTAAAGGTGTGTTTGGCATCAATGGGTGAGTTGTAGCGGATCTCAACCCCGCAGTTCTGGAT
>JASFGN010000551.1:0-3285 GCA_050123735.1 Desulfobacterales bacterium
CCCGCAACCCGCAACCCGCAACTCGCAACACGTAACATGTCAACCCCCAAACGACCGCTCATGAATATCGATGGCTGCCGGGTTGGGCAGGGCAATGGCGTTCATTTTACCGATGGTGGCGGGCAGCATCGCATGGATGTAAAATTCGGCCGCTTTCATCTGGCCGTCGTAAAAAGCGGCTTCTTTATTTTTGGCGACTTTAGATTGAATCGCAGCCGGCTCCAGGCTTCCGGCCAGTTTCTCCAGTCGCGGCAGGGCCACCTGTGCGCGCCACAGCAGCATCCAGGCCATGACGACATCACCGACAACTTCCATAAACGGGTGGGCATAGGCGAATGCCAGCTTCATGTCTTTTGAAAAAGCGGTTTTGCTGATATGCAGTGCGATTTCACTGAGGCGGTTTAACGCTTTATCAACCCGGCCGGCAAGGTCTGCCAGATGAGGATTTTCTGCAGCCTGATCAATGCTGGTTTTGATTTCATTCAGAAAATCGATAAAAACAGTCCCTTCTTTCATTCCAAGCTTGCGCCCCAGTAAATCCATAGCCTGTATTCCATTGGTCCCTTCATAGATACTGGTAATCTTGCAGTCGCGATAAAGCTGTTCGACCGGATAATCTTTAGTGTAACCGTAGCCGCCATGCACCTGAATGGCCTGTTCGCAGACAAACTGCCCGCGCTCACTGCAGTATGCTTTGATGACCGGCGTCAGTAACTCGATAAAATCGCCGTAACGTTCTTTTTCTTTTTTGGTTTTGGCGGTTCTTTTTTTGTCGAAACAATAGGCGACGTAATAAACAAAACTGCGCATGCCATCCACATAGGCTTTCATTTGCAGCAGCATGCGTCTGATATCCGGATGGCGGATAATCGGCACCTGGGGCGCTTGCGGATCTTTGCCGGCTGCGATGTCTTTGCCCTGCAAGCGATCCCGGGCGTAGTTGACCGCATATAAATATGCGGCTGAGGCGTGTAAAAAACCCTGGGTGCCGACATCCAGACGGGCCTCGTTCATCATATGAAACATGACCATCAACCCCTTGTTTTCCTCGCCGAGCAGAAGACCGCGGCATTGGCCCTTGCCGCCCAGCACCATACTGCAGGTCGGGCTGGCGTGGATACCCATTTTTTCCTCCACCCCGCTGCAGACGATGTCATTGGGCTCGCCCGGGCTGCCGTCATCGTTGACCCAGATCTTTGGCACGATAAACAACGAAATGCCCTTCGTGCCCGGGGGGGCGCCCTCGATGCGGGCCAAAACCGGATGGATGATATTCTCGGTTAGGTCGTGCTCACCGCAGGTAATAAAGATTTTATTGCCCGATAATGAATAGGTTCCATCCGGATTTTTGACCGCCGTGGTCGTCAGGGCACCCACATCAGAGCCGGCCCCCGGCTCGGTGAGCAGCATGGTGCCGCCCCACTGACCGGAATAGACCTTTTCTAAAAACAGCTCCTTTTGCTTGGGGGTTCCGAAAAGCTCGATCATTTTGGCCGCACCGTGGCCCAGGTTGCCGAAACCGGCAATGGCGAAATTGGCGCCGATGATATACTCGAAGGCCGCCTGGCGGATGATCCAGGGAAATCCCTGGCCGCCGACTTCAGGCTCTTCAGCCATGGCAATCCATTCGCCCTCTACAAAAAGCTTGTAGGGGCGATGAAAGCACTGCGGCACGGTCACCCGGCCGTCTTTAAATTCGATGCCTTTACGGTCGCCTTCGGCGTAAGTCGGCAAAATTTCTTTGATGCCCAGGTTGCGCGCCTCGGAGATGACCATGTCAAACATTTTACGGTTCAAGTCTTTGTATTTTTCAGTTTTGACAAGGTCTTCGATTCTAAGTTGCTCATAAAGAACAAAATCGATGTCTCTGCGCTCAGAAAGAAGCTGTGCCATATAAATTCCTCTCTAAGGATGTATTCAACATTGATTGGTTTTTGTATGAGAAATATTGAACGTTTGTCAAGCAATTGGTTTTTCTGTTTTTTTACCTGCGCGTAAAAAAGCCGTAATAAATGGCCAAGTTCAGCAATTGGCTTCAAGAGAGCGAATGGAAGACCTTAGCGTCGAGGCATAAAAAATTGGCGTGAATCTGAGAGCGGCAAATTACCGGGACGCTCGAGGGGTGTTATAATGAGATCACATTGCGTCTGATTCCTTTTGTGCAAGGTTCGGTTTTTACATAGATCCTGCACGGGTCGGGGGCTCTTACACTTAAAGGTTCAGGAGCATTTGAACGGCACAAAATGATGAAAACAATAGCTGGCCGTCTCCCCATAGGGCTTGCCGGTTTGCTGCATACACTCGGCCATCATTTGCCTGGAGGCATCTTCGTAGTCTGCTTTTTTTTCTTCTTCCTTCTTACAATCGAGGCAGATGGGTTGATGATCGACGATGGATAAGATCCGGCGCTCTTTATTCGTTAGTGCTTTGTTACACCGGCTGCATTCTTGTGCACATGAGAGTTGCTTTTCCCATTTTTCCATTGTTCAGCTCCAAATCGAAAAGATGTGGTTTCAAAATAACGTGTAAATATAACACTCGAATATGGCGCGATCAAGGGCAAGTGCCGATTGCTCGATTTGACAAGGGATTGAAATGCCGAGAAAATACTTGACTTAAACCCGGGTTAATGGCTTTTATCAATCAGGTGGCAGAATAGGCGGTCCGGAAAATTTCGCTTCTTAACAGGGGGTATATGCGATGAGCAGCAATAGCAAATGGGTTTACTTTTTTGATGAAGTCGAACAGGCGGAAAATTATGTCGGCGGTGACTGGGAAGCAGTGCGCGGATTGCTGGGCGGCAAAGGCGCCAACCTGGCCGAAATGGTGCGAATCGGCATCCCGGTACCGCCCGGATTCACGGTGACCACTGAAGCCTGCAATGCCTATCTGGCCGCCGGCGAAAATTTCCCCGGCGGCATGTGGGAGCAGGTTCTGGAGGCCATGCAAAAAATCGAAGCGGCAACGGGTAAGAAATTCGGTGATGCGACAAAACCGCTGCTGGTTTCCTGCCGTTCGGGGGGCAAGTTTTCCATGCCCGGCATGATGGATACGGTCCTCAATATCGGTCTCAATGATGACACGCTGCAGGGGATGATCGAATTGACCGGTGATGAGCGCTTTGT
Source organism: Desulfobacterales bacterium (assembly GCA_050123735.1). GTDB lineage: Bacteria > Desulfobacterota > Desulfobacteria > Desulfobacterales > JAHEIW01 > JAHEIW01. The sequence continues at coordinate 3,126 of JASFGN010000551.1, forward strand.
TTACGATTCTTATCGACGATTGGTGCAAATGTTCGGCAGTGTCGTTATGGGTATTCCCGACGAACCTTTCGAAGAAATCATCACGCATGCCCGCCACAAAGCAGGGGTCAACAGCGACGCTCAATTGCAAGCGGCTGACTGGCAGGCGGTGACAGCAGAT
>JASFGN010000552.1:0-3279 GCA_050123735.1 Desulfobacterales bacterium
AAATCAAGCAACATATCGAATCCAACCTGGATGCCATTTATGCGGATCCTACCCAAATCCATCAGGTCATGATGAATCTGTGCACCAATGCCGGCCACGCAATGGCCGATACAGGCGGTACTCTAAATGTCAGCCTGCAAAACGTCGACCTGACTGCCAAAGCGGCCGCCGTGTATCCGGACCTGAGCGCCGGGCCTTATGTAAAGCTCAGCATCAGCGACACCGGACATGGGATGGATGCTGCCACCATGGATCGCATATTTGATCCCTATTTCACCACCAAAGAACAGGATAAAGGCACGGGCATGGGATTGGCCGTTGTTCACGGCATCGTCAAGGGGCACGGCGGCAGTATTCAGGTAGAAAGCACCCCCGGCAAGGGCAGCCGCTTTGATATCCTTTTTCCGATCATGGAAAAACAGACGGTGTCGGAAACCGAGGAATTAAAGGCGCTGCCGACCGGCAGTGAATGCATTCTATTGGTCGACGATGAAGATAGCCTCATCGAGCTGGGTAAAAATATGCTCGTAAAACTGGGCTATCAGGTAGAGACGCGCACCCGTCCGGTTGAAGCCCTTGAAACTTTTCGGGCGGATCCGCATAAATATGACCTGGTCATTTCAGACATGACGATGCCCAACATGACCGGGGATATCCTGGCCGCCGAATTGCGTCAGATCCGCGCCGATATTCCCATCATCATCTGCACCGGTTATAGTGAGAGAATCAATGAACAGCGGGCTGGCGAACTGGGCCTCCAGGGATTGATTATGAAGCCGTTTACCATTCGAAGACTGGCCAAAACCGTTCGTGAGGTACTCGGTAAAACGGTTGATTTTTAATCAACCGTTTTGTTACTGGTATTATTAACTCAAATATTTGCCCAGCTTCCGCATCTAAATTACCTACGCCTTAAATTATTCATCCAGCGGTAAGGAAATCACTATAGTGCATCCCGCGCCGGAATTGTTCTCGGCGCTCACCCGCCCTCCCATCAGAAGAATAAACTTTTTCACCAGCGCCAGGCCGATGCCGGTGCCGCGCGTTGTCTGGGTAAGTGAGTTGTCCGCCCGGTAAAAATCATCAAAAATTCTTTTCAGCGCCCGCCGGGGAATCCCGGGTCCAAAATCGGAAACGGCAATTTTAATCCATCGGCCGTCAGCATAGGTCCGTATCGTAATTTCTTTGCGCACCGCCGACTGTCCGAATTTGATGCTGTTTTCAATCAGATTGATTAGCACCTGAATCATGGCTTCCCGATCATAGTAAAATGGGTGTTTGGCGTCCTGCACAAATTTCAGAGTGTAGCCTTCCTGTTTGAGTTTGGCTTGCATCACCGTTTGAACTTCGGCAACAACTTCCTCAAAGGTTCCCGATTTGAGATCGAGAGACCGCTGCTTTTTTTCCAGCTTGGCCAGATCCAGCACATTATTAATCAAACGGGTTAAGCGCGAACCCTCGGAATCGATAATTTGAAAATATTCCTGCTCCCGCTCGGTGTCCCTGGCAATGCCCTGTGCCAGCATCTCGATATACATGCGGATATTGGTCAACGGCGTTTTTAATTCATGGGTGACCGATGACACAAACTGGGAACGGCGCTCGGAAAGATCGACCAGGGTTTGAGCGCTTTTATAGATCGCAAATATTCCGATTAAAAATATGGCTGCCAGTACGCCCATCATCATCAGCAGCGTCTGGCGCCCGGCCGAGCGGGGAACCTCATCGCAGCTCAAGGTGGCGCTGAGAAAGGCAAAGGGCGCTGGAAATACGCGCTGCAGAACAAATGTCGGATCCTGGATGGATACGCCTGCCTCCGCCAGCTGGATGTGTCGCCCCTGATCCATGACCTGCAGGCGCAGGTTGGTAAAGTCGGCCATCGGCTGATTGTTAAAATAGTTTTGCGCCAGGTGATTTAAAAACGCTCGAACTCTCAGGATGAAGCCCTGTCGGTAAATTTTTTGGTTGATCATGATGCGGCGAAAAATAAAAATCTGATCGTTACCGATAAAAACCGATTGCAGCGGGGCGACTTCGACCTGGAAACTTTCAGCTTCCCGTGGAGCCGCCATCGTCCGGCCAACCGCATCCGGTTCAGCGGCAGCCGACTGGGGTTGCATTTTGTCGGTGGAATTCCCGGCAAAGCCGCGTTCGGCCACTGACGCTCCTTCTGCCGGCTGGCGGCGGTAACGCTGTTTTGATGCCGACAGGGCCGAGGATTCCATACTCCGGGCGCTTTCATCGGCTTCCTGCCGCGCAACGTTTTTTGCCTGGGCGACGGTTATATTTTCAAATCGCTTTTCTTTCTGGCCCAGAGCGGCTTTGGGCTCTTTGGAACGGGTTAAATCCAGGTATCTCTCAGCAAAAACATCCTCCTTCTTTTGTTCGGCCGATAGCGCCTCGCGTTGCGGCGCCGGGGCTATCGTATCCGTGACCGCTGTCCGAATGCGGTTAAATTTGCGGTTGGCATGTTCCAGCTGAACGACGGTATCTGCATGATCAGCATCAGCCGGTTGGTCGGCTGGTGCCAGCGGTGTTTGAAAAGAGCCATCCGGATTGTTCTGAAAGTATCCGAGAATGTAGTTTTCCGCCGGCAAACGGGAAAGCGGTGAGCGCTTGGCATCGCTTTCTTCGCGATCGCCGCCGGGAACGCTCATCAAAAAATTGTATTCATCGATAACCCGTGCCTCCTCCCGCTGGACGAGCGTTTGCAGCGTTTGTTCGATCTCGTCTAAAAGCGTGTTGGCAAAAAATCGCAGGGTGGCGACTTCCTCCTGTGCCAGGCCCCGATAGGTCTGCCAGACAAAATATCCGAGCGGAATCGACAGGGCTGCGCAAAATATAAGAATCAGTCGTTTTAGGCGTTTCATCTTTCAGGCTCCAGGCGGTAACCCTCACCCCGGATCGTATTGATCAGAGGGGCGTCTCCGATCAACTGCGTCATTTTTTTACGCAGCTTTAACATGTGAATGTCAACCGTACGGGTTTCAATATCCGCATCGGCGTAGTGCCATACCTCGGTCAAAAGCTCCTTTTTGGATACGATTCGATCCCGGTGATAATACAAATAGGCAATGATATCCATTTCTTTGCGGGTCAGTTCGATGGTTTCATGTTGATACCGAGCCTTCAGGTTTTTCCCGTCAAAAAAGATATTGTGGTATGTGAATTCAATATCGCCCGGATTTTTCCCCGTACGCCGCAACACAGCTTCTACGCGCACCATCACTTCCCTGAGGGAAAAGGGTTTGCTGATATAGTCATCGGCACCGGCATTGA
>JASFGN010000553.1:0-3270 GCA_050123735.1 Desulfobacterales bacterium
CCGAAGACCGCAAAAAGGATCGTAAGTTCAAAGCCGACAATAAAAAACGGAATCAACGAGATGATCGGCTTGCCGCTGACGATTAATTTCCATTCGAGTGAGCAATAAACGGCCAGGGCAAAACCACTGATGAGACCCAGGATGCCGCCGGTCAGCGTAAACCAGCCCACTTTGCTTTTTTTCAGCTTAAGCGCATCCATGATTTTATGGCTCGGAATCGGGCTGTGCACTCGCTGGAACTGGTAGGCGGAATCTTTCAGTGCGGCAACTGTCGACACCACCTGGTCCTCATTTTTAAACAGCCCCATGATGTATTTTTTAGCCTGCATGGCTGCCTCCATGGTCGAGGGTTTCTTTCATCTCTGTCATTGAGACCGACGGCAGATGCTTGGCGAACAATAAAAACAGGAAGAAAAACAGGCAAAAGCTGCCCAGCATGATGCCGTACTCGATTATCGATGGCGCGTACAATCCCCAGGCATACGGTGAAAATCCGCGAGCCACGCCGCCGATAATAATCACAAACCGTTCCCACCACATGCCGAAATTGACGATCAGCGATATGATAAAAAGCGAGGCAATGGTTGTGCGGACTTTTTTAAACAAAAACAGCAGGGGAATTAACGTGTTGCATACAGCCATGAAGTAAAAGCCCCAGCGGTATTCACCTGTGACCCGCCAGCGAAACTGCTCGATTTCAACTGCATTGTGGCTGTACCAGGCGATAAAGAATTCAGTGGCATAGGCAAAGCCGACGATCAGCCCGGTAAAGACAATGGTCTTGGCCACATTTTCCAACACGCTGCGGGTAATGATTTTCTGGTAGCCGAATATTTTGCGCAACGGAATCATCAGGGTGAGCACCATGGCCAAGCCGGAATGGATGGCGCCGGCCACAAAGTAAGGCGCAAATATGGTGGTATGCCAGCCGGGCACGATTCCCAGCGCAAAATCCCAGGAAACGACACTGTGCACCGAAATGACCAGCGGGGTGGCCAGGGCGGCAAAGAACAGATAGCCGCGCGTATAGTGCCGCCACTGCTCATGCGCGCCGGTCCAGCCCATGGAAAGTAAGGTAAATATTTTCTTGCGCAAGCCTTCGGAGCGGTCCCGGATGGCGGCCAGATCCGGCAGCAACCCCGTATACCAGAACAGGGAGCTGACCGTCAGATAGGTGCTGATGGCAATCACATCAAACATCAGCGGTGATAAAAAATTGGGCCACAGCAGTCTCTGGTTGGGATAGGGGATCATGTACATGACCTGCCAGACACGCCCTAAATGAATAAACGGAAAAAGCCCGGCGATGCAGACGGCAAAAACGGTCATGGTTTCGGCCGCGCGGGCAATGGGGTTGCGCCAGCCGGCCCGAAACAAATGCAGGATAGCGGAAATCAACGTTCCGGAATGGGCAATTCCCACCCAGAAGACAAAGTTGATCAGATAGGTGCCCCAGGCCACCGGATTGTTTTGCCCGCCGGCGCCGATACCGATAAAAATCTGATAGATCCAGCAGGCAGCGCCGACCAGAACGCCTAAAAATAAAACCGCCACGATTGCCCAGTAGTATCTTTTGGGCGGCGTCAACGTGTTCAGTACGGTTTGATCGATGCTCGCGTACGTCAGTTCAGCCATAATAGTTTATCCTAAGAAGTTGCTTCGATTTGGATCAAAACCTCATTCCAACATTCACGCGAGAGTTATTTGTTATTGGTTATTAGAACGGCGATCATTAAATTCTGCAAAACGACACATAACGAATAACCAATAACTATTAACTAAAAGTTTTACGCCTCGCGTAAAACTTTTTTGAGGTAGATGACGGCCGGCTTGGTGTTCAGATAGCCCATGGCCTGGTAGGCCCGAGGGTCATCCACCAGACGTCTGACCCGGCTCTGTTTGTCCATCAAACTGCCGAAGACCAGCGCATCGGTCGGGCAGGTCTGCACGCAGGCCGGGATGACCTCCCCGTCTTGGATCATGCGATTTTCATTTTTGGCATTGCTGTGGGCCACTTTGATGCGCTGGATGCAAAACGAGCATTTTTCCATTACGCCCTTGCTGCGCACCGTCACATCGGGATTCAGCTGCAGGTTCATGGGATCCGGCCACTGCCAGTCGAACCAGTTAAAGCGCCGTACTTTGTAGGGACAGTTCTGGACGCAATACCGTGTTCCGATGCAGCGGTTGTAGATCTGGTTGTTAAGGCCTTCTTTTGAATGATGCGGGGCATACACCGGGCAAACCGATTCGCAGGGGGCGTTATCACAATGCTGGCAGAGCATCGGCAGAAAGGTCACCTTTGACATGTGATGCGGATCCTGAAAGCGCTCGATGCTCAACCAGGTCATCTCCCGTCCTTCAAGCACCCGCTCTTCACCGACAATGCCGACATTGTTTTCCGCGTAGCAGGCGGCCGAACAGGCGCCGCACCCGATGCAGCGGTCCAGATCAACCACCATGGCCCAGCGGTATTTTTCATGATCATGGGGCGGATAAAAATCCCGTTTGGGATCATATCCTTCGGGTAGGGGCAGGGTTAAGGGAAAATCTTCCATGGTCAGACCGTCCCGTTTGGGCATTTTCCCCTGGTTGAGTTCGGTCAGGCCGACGGTCAGCGCAAACGGCCGTTCATGCTGGGTCCGGCTGCCGTACATATTGGCCAGCTTCTGCGTCCGGCCGGTCGGGCGGATTTTTATTTGATCGGCTGAAAAAAGCGGACCCCCGGAAACCGCACTCGCACCGGGCGGCAAGATGGCGATCGGATTCGCGCCTATGTTCTTTGCATAGCGACCATAAGCTTTGTGCCCCTGGCCGATGTTCATGACCAGCAGCCCGGGTCCTACAAACTCGTTGACATAAGCGGGTGCTTCCAGAGCTCCCCATTGCGATTCAATCTGAACGATGTCGCCCTGGGCGATATTTTGCGCTGTGGCCGTGTCGGGATGCATGCAGACCGGACTTTGCCAGGCCACTCGCGTTAGTGGATCCCCAATTTCGCACAACCAGGGCCTGTTGGCGCCCCGGCCGTCAAAAAACCGGATGGACGGTTTGGCGCTGAATGCCAGATCAGAGGCATCCGATTTTACAGTTTTTGATAGCACAGCCGTTATTTTTTGCGGTTTCAATTCAAGTCCGGCTGAATCGGCTGTTGCCGCGGAATCGACCGCGCCGCCCACCTGGAGAAGCCGCACCCAGCCCTTTTCATCCTCGATTTTACGCTCGGCTACCAGTCTGGAAAACAGATACGTCTTGTAATTTTCAGCCGGT
>JASFGN010000554.1:0-3249 GCA_050123735.1 Desulfobacterales bacterium
GCGTGAATAAATTCGGAGGGGTTGTCGTTTCTGACCAGCACCATTAAAGCGCCGGTTCGATCAGACGCCATTTCAAAAAGCATCTGACACAGTTCTTTGCCGAAAGTTTTCTTAAATGCGCGCCGGCGGGAGCGCAAGTATCGCATGGGGCTGACTCTTTCAAGCACCTGGCGGATTTCACTCTGAAACAGAATCAGCAACAAAATGAGTAGGACTTGCCAGAGGATTTGAAAAACCCAGGTTGTCAGATAAAGATCCCATAATTTGGCAATCGAATAAACCCCACCTAAAGCCACCAGGCCGATAATGACCCGCAGAGCGCGGCTTTCACGGAACCATACATATAGATGGTAAGCGACAACTGTCAGAAATAGGATATCGACGATATCGCGCCACATGGGCGTCGGAATAAGATCAATCAGATACACAGGCGACTCCGTTATCCATTTACCTCAGCACCCGGCACGGCAAAGGCTTATGCTTGCGATCACCAAATTTTACGAGGGATATAAAAGAATTCTAACAGGATAACCGGCATTCGTCAATTTTGCCATTACTGTCGAAATTACAACTTACAGGGTGAAGGGTTGTATAAGCCGATATGGCTGTAATGACCGGAGGCGCTTTGATCCCGGGTTCCGGCCCCATATCAGCCTTCATAAGGCTTGCCACATTCCTTGCAGCGCCCATCGGGGCCGATGACCCCGATACAGCTTTCATCGCTGCACAGGGTGCGATTTTCCCAATCATCATCGCTGTTGGAAGTCGGCGGCACATCAACACCTGCCGCATCGGCATCCTGCTTTTCGTCCGGTTCGGCATCCTGGTTTTCGTCCGGTTCGGCATCCTGGTTTTCGTCCGGTTCGGCATCCTGGTTTTCATCCGGTTCGGCAGCAACCGCTTCATCTTCAGTTTGCGCTTTTTCATAGGGCAAACCACATTCCTTACAGCGCCCATCGGGGCCGATAACGCCGATGCAACTTTCATCGCTGCACAGGATCCTTTTTCCCCAATCACTATCATCCGATTCATTTTTCTCTTCGCCGTTAAATTCGACGGGCTCTTCCGACATGTCTACACCTCCAGTAAGCTTTCAAGTTCTTTTAGACTTTCAATATGATAGGGCGCCGGCAATTCTGCATTCCGATACGCAACAAAAGGAACTTTGGCAGCACCCGCCGCCTCAGCATCCACCTTTGAATCCCCCACATACAAGGCCCGCTCGGCGGCAACACCAAAATGGGACAACACTTTCAGCAGCATATCCGGATGTGGCTTTGGGCGCGGGATATCGACGGAAGTAACCACCAGATCGAAATATTCGGTTAATTCGAATTCAGCCAGCAACCGGTCAACCGTATCGGTACGGTTGGTTGCAATCGCGGTATTGATTGAGGGCCTTATCCTTCTGAGAAGCTGGGTCAAATGCGGCTCAATTTTCAAATATTTAAGGAATCGACCGTAATCCATCTGTTGCCGATAGGCATGCACCGCGGCAATGCTTTCCGCGTCGCCGAATAAGTGCACAATGGATTCATTTAATGTATGTTGATGGGCATAGGCAAACTGTTCGGCGGTCATCGCCGGTCTGCCAAAATGCGCCAAAATATGATTGTAATATGCCCAGTTGGCCGCTTCGGTATCAAAAAGAACGCCGTCACAGTCAAATGCAACAACACGAATGTTTTTCATATGGATTTACTGGGTTTGCTCTTTTTTTTCTTCGGTTCGCTGCCGGAGGTCGCCATAAACCCTGATGCTCAGTTTGGGCTGAATCTCGCTGTCGGTTTCGAGAGTGATCATATCAAAATAGCGTCCCTGCTGTAGCCGCTTGTTTTCAATTACCAGGGCATAAACCGGGCCCTGATCGCCTTTTTCTTCCGACAGTTCAAAATCAATATCATTACCGTTTTTGGCACTGACCTTGACGATTTTGAAAGGATATTTTTTTTCAGGCGTAATGGTTACTTTTCTTTTGATATCGTCTCCGGCAATCCCCCGCAACTTGACCCGATCGGGTTTTATCGTCACAAATTTATCGACGCTTCCGCTAATCGTCAGTTGCAAGCGAGAATTTTTTTCATCATTGGTAAACAGTGTGGCTTGTTTGCGGATGGCTTGGCCGCCCTTGTTATAGGTGTTCACTTTTAATGTAACTTTACCCTCACCACCGGGAGGGATCTGCCTCGTGTAAGAGGCCGCTGTGCACCCTCAGTCGGTCTTGACGCTTTGAATTATGAGCGGGGCTGAGCCCTTGTTCTGAACGATAAACGCATGGGCCACCTCCTGGCCTTCAACTACCGGATCGAATTTGTAGGCAGCGGCCGGAAGAACCGCCAGCGGCTGCTTTAGGGACGTCTGTGGTATCTCAACGCGTTCTTCGTGCACCGCACCTTCGGGACCGCTTTTCCGCACCACCGGTTTGCTGTCAGCTTGGGCGCCGTCAGCATGCGTTAAAAAACAACCGATAAATACAACGAGTATCAAAATAGCACCTGCTTTTTTTCGCATTAGGCTTACTCCTTCCGTGATTTCAAAATTGGCTGTATATTGAAATTTTATGTTGCCTGTTCATGGATGTCAAGCAGCCGGCCATCAGGCATCCGAATATCCTTATTTTATCGCTTTTATTAGATTCAATAGCCGTCCTAAAAGTTGACAGCCTTTTGACGGCCTCCTTCATCCGCATCAGAACGATCTGTATATGTTTATTATCTAAAACTGCCTTCAGACCCTTGGATCTTGTCCAAAGCCCTGTCTGTGGGGAGATACAATCGTATTAGAATGAATTTTCAGCAGTAAAGCTCGATTAAATTAATTAATTTTTACTTATAAAACCGTTTTATAAGTGATTAGATTTTGCCCGAGAGCAAGGCACATTTTTTTAATTATGCAAAACTGCCTCTCAGACCATTAGATCTTGTTCGAGGGCAAGGCGAAATCCGGTTCGAAAACGGAGCGTACACGTCAGTACGCGAGTATTTTGGACCGGATTTTAACGCAGCCATCGGGCAAGATATGAGGGCCTGAGAGGCAGTTTTTAGAGGAGGGATACCGGGTCCACGTCAACGACCACCCTAACCCTGCGATTGTTAAACACCGTCGGATGGTCGGTCATCAGCCGGCCGACGAATTGATGCAAATATTTGACACGTGTGCCCTTCAAAAGAATCTGCCAGCGATAGCGGCGGGCGATTCTGGCCAGTGCGGACTCGATTGGCCCTAAAACGTCAACGCTATCATAAACAG
>JASFGN010000555.1:0-3244 GCA_050123735.1 Desulfobacterales bacterium
CATAATGAGCCCGACCTCACCGGCGATTTCGCTCATGGGCGTCAGCAGGGGGCATCTGCCGTCATCGGTTTCAATATCCTCGTAGGCAATGGCAATGACCTTTTTATCCAGTAATGCCTGGGTTTCTACAGGGTTGTTGGCCGAATGGATGTAGGTAAAAATGATCTGTCCTTCTCTTAACAGATCGAATTCCTGCGGGAACAGCTCTTTGACCTTCAGAATCATTTCAGCCTTCCGGTAAACCGTTCTGGCATCGGGCGCCAGATTTGCCCCCGCCGCGGTGTAATCCGCATCGGCTATACCACTGCCCGCACCGGCCCGGGTTTCAATGATAATTTGATGCCCTCTGGAAACCAGCGCATCGACAGCCGGCAGCGTCATCGAAACGCGATACTCGTTTTTCTTAATTTCTCTGGGTACGCCGATAATCACGAATTTTCCTCCTTCACCGGTAGGCATCTTGAATTCTTGGCTTTACTGATAGCCGATATTGTTATATGAATCCAGCGTTATAATAAACATCTCACATCTATTTATATCGAATTTTAAAATGTTTTAAAAGTTGGCAACCATGGAAGAATGCAGCGTAATGTATCCGCCCCAAATCAATCTGGCCCGTTTGCCAACGCCGCTGCACCCGCTTGCGCGCCTGAGCGCAACGCTGGGCGTTGAACTTTTTATGAAGAGAGACGACCTGACCGGCAGCGCGCTTTCAGGCAACAAAATACGCAAACTCGAATTTGTGCTTGCAGATGCCGTCGCCCAAAAGGTCGACACGGTCCTGACCTGCGGCGGTGCCCAATCCAACCATTGCCGGGCAACGGCGATTGCAGCCGCCGTGCTGGGGTTGAACTGCCGGTTGCTGTTGCGAACCGCGGACCCTTTACATCCACCCCATCCGGAAGGAAATATTTTGCTCGACCGGATGGCAGGCGCTGAAATCGTCTGGATCACCCCTGAAGCATACGACCGTCGTGAGGACATCTTTGAACGCGAATCATCAGCCCTTCAAAAAGCCGGGCGAAAACCCTATACGATCCCCGAAGGCGCATCCAATGCGCTCGGCGCCTGGGGATATATAAGGTGCATAGAAGAACTCGTCAATGACATCGCCAACCTGCCGGTCGGGCCGTATAAGGACACGACGATTATCAATGCCACCGGCTCCGGCGGCACAAGTGCCGGCTTGATATTGGGTGCCAGGATCTTTGATTTGAATGCGCGGGTAGTCAGTGTCAATGTCTGTGACGATCAGGATTATTTTGTGCGCGTGATCGGCAATATCTGTGAGAATGCCATTTCCGAATATCAGCTTGAAATAAATTTTTGCCGCGATGAAGATATCACCATTATTGACGGCTATGTCGGCCGGGGCTATGCATTGTCGCGGCCTGAAGAGCTTGCCATGATGTGCGATGTGGCTCGAACCGAAGGAATTTTCCTTGATCCGGTCTACACCGGCAAAGCATTTTTTGGAATGATGCAGGAGCTCAAGCGCGATCCCAAATGTTTCGGAGAACGCATCATATTCATCCACACCGGCGGTATCTTTGGGCTGTTCCCAAAAGCCCGCGAAATCGAACCGCTGCTTTCATGATATCAGGGTATATTTAAATCGTCGACATTTGGCCCGAATCAAGATACGCATTAAGCCCTTCTACGCTCAAACCTTCACATCTCAAGCTATTCAATGTTCGTTTGCTTTCAAAGGAGAATTGATACGAGACCCAATAACAATAGGGGTCACCTCTGCGTTGAATTTCACCCAAACTTACCTGGCATATTTAAACCAATCGGTGCTTATAAACCACTTGTTGTAAATTTTGTCGAATCGGCCGTCTTTTTTGATATCTTGCAAGAAGCCGTTGAGAAATTTGAGAAAATCCGGGTCGTTTTTGCGAATCGCCCAGGCAATCGGTTCTTTGGTAAAGGGCTCATCCAGGAAGATCAGCTGATCCGAAGGGTGCATGGCACTGAACACGGCGTTAAACGGAAAATCATAGACAAAAGCGTCTGCCGTGCCTCCGAGCACCCGCATGGCGCCCTCCATTTCCGTATCGACGGTTTCATAGGTGGCCTTTGAAATCAGGCGCTGCACAGCCTCCTCACCGGTGGTGCCGGGTTTGGATACCACCACAAACCTGGCATCATTGAGATCCTTGTAAGATTTCACGCTATTCTTATGCTTGACATTGAGCAGCACGGTCTGGCCCACGGTCATGAAGGGATCGGTAAAATCAACGAGCTCCTTGCGCCCCTCGGTGACGGACATCCCGCCGAAAATGATGTCAAACCGGCCTAATTTCAGGGCAGGAATAATGCTGGGCCACAAAGTGTCGATAAATACCGGTTTGACACCCAACGCTTTGGCCATCTCAATCCCGATATCGATATCAAAGCCGATCAAGCTGAGTTGGCGGCCCTTACGCCGAAATCCGCCGTGGCGGATCTCCTTTTGTCGCAGCCCGCTGCGTTTGTCGATCATCTCAAAAGGCATATACCCCACCTCCAGACCAATGCGCAGCTCACCGCGTTGTAAAATACCTTCTAAAGTCGAGTCTTTTGACAATTCCACGTCTACGGCCAGCGCCGGCGCATCCCCTTGCACCAGCCCCAGCACGGACAGAATGAATACCATTATGATTTTAAGGCAGATCGTCTTAAACATGTCCGTATCTCCTTTATGGTTTTGTCTTTGACGGTTGTAAGCGATGGCCCATCATCGTTTTATGCGGTGCCAGGTTCAGCCGCCAGGTCGGGTGCTTCGACCTCCTCTTCAATTGGATCAATGGTAATGTTTAACCAGCCGAAGATTATGGATACAATCGGCGTAAGCCAACAAAAGAAGTTAAATGGCAAATAGGCAATGGTAGGCACTCCCAAGGTGGCGGCCTGGTAGGCACCGCCCGAATTCCACGGCACCAGATTGGCCGTCACCGTAGCACTGTCCTCAATGGCGCGCGACAGGTTCTTGGGGTGTAGATTCTTGTCGATATAGGCCTGGGCGTACATCTTGCCGGTCATCACGATGGCCATGTATTGGTCGCACAGAATCAAGTTGGACGCGACGGCGGTCAGGATGGTGGACGTAATCAAAGAGCCGGTAGATTGCGCCTTTTTAAGTATGACGCTCACCACGACGCGCAGCTGATTGGTCTTTTGCATAATTCCGCCGAACATCATGGCGCAGATCACCAGAGAAACCGTGTACAACATGGATTCGAAACCACCTTTGGTCAACAGG
>JASFGN010000556.1:0-3232 GCA_050123735.1 Desulfobacterales bacterium
AAAAAGAGGGCTAAGTTTTGTAAGCATTGTGGCAAAGAGGTTTAAATAAAATATATTCACAACCTATTATTAATATTAGAGATTTTAAGCCTACTTCGCTTAATCACGTGTGATATATCAAATAATTTCTCCTTTAATGTCTTATTTTCCAGAGCCAATAGAAGGGCCTTCAAAAAACTCCGAAATTGAGAAAAAAAGTTTAAGGTTTGTTTTAGATTACCGATATTTATAGCATGAAAAAACTTGATCGCCGAAAATTTCCCCGGATTAAGGTGTGTAACCCCGTAGCCTTTGATTGCATTGATAAGAATGGTATTCTGGTGGATCAGAATATGGGCATTGCCCTGGACATCAGCCAAAATGGCATTTTGCTGGAAACAGCCCAGATGCTCCAGCAAAAAAATATCTATTTGGTTTTTGTTGATCTGGAAGAGAATATGACCCGAATCATTGGAAGGGTTGTTTTTTCCGTCAAGAATAAAGACGGTAATTACAAAAGCGGTATTAATTTTCAGGGAGACGCCGACGAAAATATCGCTTTCGCTACCAAATTGATTGAAGCTTATCAGCAGTTTGAATCAGAGCCCATTTTGATCAATGACGCCAGGGCCTAACCCGGCAATCATTTTAATCCCTAATTTATTAAGCCTTTCGCTTTGCTTCCTATCTTATATTTCGGCTGACATTGACATTCATGCTGTCATAGGATCGAAATATCAAAGATTCCCGTTCCCGCCTGGCTTCAGGCAGGGGTTGCAAATCCAGGTTGCTTAGCTTTTCAATTACCTCATCTTTCGACGGTATGGCATCCAGTCCCTCCCCCAGCTTCCGGCCGGAAACCGTATCCAGCACGATCGCCGTTTGGCCGTCAGATACGACACTCAGCGGAACCTGATTTTTGCCCAGCAGCCGGGCAGCTGCGAGTATTTCTCTTTCCCGCGATCCCAAGGAAGCCGCCGCACATTTAAAAGCCATAAAGCGCGTGCGACCGCCGCCTTCGACACAGACGATCAGATCAATTTGCGAGCGATAAGGCTGGCCGGCAACACTGATTTCAAGATCCACATCGACTTCGATATCTTCTTTGGTATACCCTTTTTCGGTGACTAAAAATTTTTCCACCATCTGCCGATTTTCCTCGGCCCCGACATTGGGAATTTCTTTGCCGGTCACAAAATCGGTTATCATTGAATACGGTTTTAGCGTTTTTGCCATCGTCGCCTTTTACCAAGAAAGAATAGAAAACAAAAACGGGCTGCGCGCTTGCGCAACAGCTTCCAATTGCTTTGAATTCGGGATTATTTTTTTGAGCTTTGCCGCTTTTTCAGGGCCGGCGTTTCAATCCGTTTGGCATCAACCCAGAGTCCTTCAAGGTCAAAAAATTCACGAACCGGCTCGTAAAAAATGTGAATAACCACATCACCGTAATCCAGCAACACCCAATGGCCCTCGCTGGTGCCTTCAACACTCAGCGGTTTAATTTTATGCTTTTTCAAATGGTCAATCGCAGCGTCGGCAATCGCGTTTACCTGGCGATTCGACTGCCCGCTGCAGATAATAAATGCATCGGCGATTGACGTCAGGTTGTGGACATCCAGAACAACTAAATTCAGTGCTTTCTTTTTCGTTACTGCTTCTATGAACAGATCAAGCGCAGCAGCCGCGTCTTTACTCATGTATAAAGTCCTTTTTGGTGTATATATTCTGCTACCGGAGCAGGCACCCAATTTTCGATGGTTTGTTTTTGTTTAACTGCCTGCCGGATTCGGGTCGAAGAAATATCCATCGCATTGACATCACAGATGTGGATGGGCTGCAAGCCGGCGGATATAAAAGCGTCTTGGGCGTCTGAAAAGCAATAGTCTGCCGATATGTTGGATTTAAGAAAATCGCCAAGGTGTTTCCAGCCCTGCTGCTCACCCTGACGGCGGGCTGGTGGACGGGCCATGACGATCACTGAAATCTGTTTGAGCAATTCCCGGTGAGATTTCCAACTGTCGATCTCGAGAAAGGCATCCGTACCCATGATCAGAAAGATCCGCGTATCATCAGGCTGCGTGCTTTTAAAATGATAGACCGTATCAATTGTATACGACGGTCCGCTGCGCTGTAATTCTACATCCGACACGGCAACTCCGGCAATGCCGCCAATTGCCAGTTTGATCATCTCGAGGCGGTCATCGGCACTGGCGACCGAAACCGGTGCTTTATGGGGCGGCAACGCCGCTGGAATGAGATAAATGGGATCCAGGTTAAAAATTTTTTTGACTTGTGACGCAGCCCATAAATGCCCCCGGTGAATAGGGTCAAAGGTGCCGCCGAATAGTCCGATGCGCATATTATTTCAATACCATATCCATCAAGTACGAATCAAACACTTGCTCGCCGGGCAATCATTTGCCTGAATCGGTTCGATCCCTTTCGTTACGCCCGGTTTGGTCGAGCAGTTCGATTGTTCGCGACAGCAAGCGTTTGATCCCCCGGTTTTCTTTCGCCGAAATCAAAAAGACCGGTTCTGGATCGAGGGCAGCCACAAATGCTTCTGCCGCCTCAGGGGCGCCCGGCAAATCCATTTTGTTGAGCGTCAGTATTTGAGGCTTCTCGGTCAACTGCGGATTGAAGGATTCCAATTCGCGATTGACGGTTTTCAAATGACGACGGGGATCTTCCGGGTCAATATCCCCGGCATCGATCAGGTGAATCAAAATGCGGGTGCGCTCGATATGCCGCAGAAACTGAGTGCCGAGACCCGCCCCCTGGTGAGCACCTTCAATTAAACCGGGAATATCGGCCACCACAAACGGGTCGCCCCAATCGGTTGCAACAACGCCAAGAGTGGGAGTTAAAGTGGTAAACGGGTAATTCGCAATTTTAGGGGTAGCTGAAGAAATCACGCTGATCAGCGTGGATTTGCCGGCATTGGGCAGGCCGATAATGCCCACGTCGGCCAAAAGCTTGAGCTCCAGTTTGAGCTGGCGGAATTGCCCGGTTTCGCCGGGCTGGGCATAACGGGGTGTTCGGTTGGTCGATGTTTTAAAACGTGCATTCCCGAGGCCGCCCCGGCCACCTTTTACGACCGTTAAAGATTCGCCGGTGGCGGTAAAGTCCTTTATCACTTCACCGCTTACGGCATCTTTGACCAGGGTGCCGGGTGGAATTTCGATGATCAGATCCTGGCCGTTTTTGCCGGTCTTTTGCTTACCCTGGCCGTGGGCACCTTTTTGGGCTTTAA
>JASFGN010000557.1:0-3226 GCA_050123735.1 Desulfobacterales bacterium
TCTTTTTTCGAAAACATGGACCTTGTGGCCGCGCCTGGCTGCCACCCAGGCCACATTCAAACCGCCGGGGCCTCCGCCGACCACCATGACTCTTTTAGGTTTGCTGGCGGGCACAAAAGCCATTTCTTTTTCGCGACCCAGCGTCGGATTGACCAGGCATTCGATGCGGCCTTTGCGAAAAATGGATTCCATGCAGGTGTTGCAGGCGATGCAGGTGCGAATTTCGTCCAACCGACCCTCTCTGGCTTTATTGGGCAACTGCGGATCGGCCAAAAGTCCCCGACCGATGCAAACCAGGTCCGCCTGGTTTTTTTCTAAAACGGCGTTGGCGACCAACGGGTCGTTTATCCGGCCGACGGCCATTACCGGAATGTTCAAAGCCTTTTTAATCCGGGCGGCGGATTCCGCCAGGCAGGCTTGCTCCATAAACATGGGCTGGCAAATCCATTCAGCCGTAATATCATTCCCGGCGGAAACCTGGACCCCGTCGATGCCGGCTTTGACCAGGAGTTTCAGGATTTCTATGCTCTCGGCAACCGTCAGCCCATCGGGCAAAAACTCCTGGGCGCTGATTTTAAAAGAGAGCGGAAAGTGCGCACCGAGGCGCTGACGAATGGTCTCGACGATTTCGATGGCAAATCGACTGCGACCGACAATATCGCCACCATACTCGTCCTCGCGCGCATTGCTCACCCTTGATAAAAACTGATTGATCAGGTATCCATGCGCGCCGTGAATTTCGACCAGCTCAAATCCCGCTTGCACCGAACGCCGGGCCGCATCACCAAATTTTTGAACGATGTCGTGGATTCCCTCGGTTGTCAAAGGCTCGACTTCCCCCCGGATCGTCGGGCAGGGAATCGCGGAAGGCGCCAGAGGTTTGCGTTTGATGACCTTGATCGACGTCTGTCGTCCGCTGTGATGAATTTGAACGGCCGGCACCGATCCTTCTGATTTCATCACGACGGCAATTTTATGCAGGCCTTCGATAAAACGGTCATCATCGATGCGGGCCTGATGATTGGACACCACTCCTTCAGGCGAAACCGCACAGGCTTCCATGATAACCATTGCCGGTCCGCCGGCCGCCCGTCGGCGATAATGCTCGATTGTGGCATCGGAGATGCAACCGTCGTCATCGATTAAAAATGACGCCAGGCCGGGCATGACAATTCTATTCTTGAGATGAATGCCTTTGAGCGTAAAAGGTGAAAAAAGCGGTTGCATTATTTTACCCCCCTTCATCGAGGCCTTTGGTATGCCATTTCGCCATTAGCTCAATTAGGCCTTAAAATCAACTTTCATATATGATTTTTTGGAATTCTGACGGCCTTCATCTCCAGGGGCCGAAATTTTCCGCTTATACGACCGCCTCATCTTGATTTCGCTGATTTGCCGATGGAGCGCTTGACGCTCAATCGTGTTTTCTCTATAATCCCCAGAACCCGGATCGGGCTGTTAACAATATAATATTCAATAAATTAAAGCATATTCTGATTGGCTGCCCGACGGTTGGAAACGATCCGGCGGAATATTCCTGCAGTCAACGCCAGCGGCAGCATGTTGCTTTCTGAAGTGCAAGGATATACCCTGTGTTTCAAAGATCGATGGTTCTGAAGGGGAATCGATCTTTGGGTATTCGTATCGATTGGTTTTAGCTAAATGCAGAAAGAGTCCAACGGCTGATGTCTAATTTTGACAACTTCATCGCTGAATTCGGAACGACCAATTTGCTGGTGATCGTCGTGGCGCTGATATTGATTGTCGCCCTGATTCTGCTGATTGTTTTAGTTCGACGCCGCGAGATTAAAGCCCAGGATTTTTTTGCGAATCTTGAAAAACAGCAAGAGCATAGTGAGCGCATGGTCCGGGATGAGTTTGCGCGCAATCGCCAGGAAGCAGCCGGCAGCGCCCGGCAGGCGCGGGAGGAAATCGGCAGCGCTTTGAAATTTGCCAGTGACTCCCAGCTAAAACAGTTGCGGGAGATCGCCGGCATGCAAAAAGATCAGTTGGATAGCTTCTCCAGGCAACTGCTGGAGATGACCGGGCTGAACGAAAAAAAATTTGAGGCCATGCGAAATGTAATCGAAACTCAGCTGCGAACCCTGCAGGAAGATAACAGCCGTAAACTGGAGCAGATGCGCGCGGTGGTGGATGAAAAATTACAGTCAACGCTGGAACGACGGTTGGCGGATTCCTTCAAACAGGTGAGCGAGCGTCTCGAGCAGGTCTACAAGGGGCTTGGTGAAATGAGAAGCCTGGCCACCGGCGTGGGTGACCTAAAAAAGGTACTGACCAATGTTAAAACACGGGGGACCTGGGGTGAAATCCGGCTGAGCCACATTTTAGAGCAGATCCTGGCACCGGACCAGTACGCCGTCAATGTGACCACCAAAAAATCCAGCAATGAGCGGGTGGAATTTGCCATTAAACTGCCGGGTCCGGACTCACATCCGGAGAAAGTCGTCTGGTTGCCCATTGATTCCAAATTTCCCCAGGAAGATTATCAACGCTTGCTGGATGCCCAGGAAGCGGCCGATAAAACCCTTGCCGAAAAATCGATTAAAAACCTGGAGATGCGTGTTAGAACCGAGGCCAGGGCGATCAGGGAAAAATACATCGATCCGCCGCAGACCACCGATTTCGGTATCATGTTTTTGCCCGTAGAAGGCCTGTATGCTGAAGTCTTAAGGTGCCCGGGCCTATGCGACAGCCTGCAAAGGGAATATCGCATCGTGGTGACCGGACCGACAACCCTGGCGGCGCTTCTAAACAGTCTGCAGATGGGATTTCGTACCCTGGCGATCGAGAAACGATCCAGTGAGGTCTGGGAGCTGCTGGGGGCGGTGAAAACCCAGTTTGGCAAATTTGGTGAGGTGCTGGCCAAGACCAAAAAGAAACTGCAGGAAGCCAGTAACACCATCGATCAGGCTGAGGTGCGCACACGGGTCATTACCCGCAAGCTCATTAAAGTACAGGAGCTGCCCAACTCGGATTCGGCCAAATTAATGGAGCCGGTCACCATCGATGATGATACCGGTGAGGGTGATTCCTAAACATTCCGGGTGACGGGTTGCGCGGTGCTTGTTTCAGGTGTCAGTCAGTTTGCTGATGTTAAATAAGTTTAAATGGTTTGATTGGTTTAATTCGTTTTATTTGCTCGGTTCAGGCCAACCAATTAAACCAATCAAACAAATATAACCAATCGAACAAAATTTGAACCGTT
>JASFGN010000558.1:0-3226 GCA_050123735.1 Desulfobacterales bacterium
CACCTGGTCGGCCGAAAAATCTTCGAGCCCCAGATAATAGGCGGCCGTATCCATGAGTGCCTCCATGGGCACCAGCCCGACGATTTCACTGCCGATCACATTGACCCCGTAGCGGCGGGCTTCGACTTTAATCAACTCAAAAGCGCGGTATATAGCGGTCTGCGTGTAATCGGTCAGGTTCATCGATACCTGCACCAGTCCCCGCTCCTTTAGTTCAATGCCGATGCCCTTGCAGTATCGGAGGCCGCCGCTGATGTGCCGGACCTTTTTGGCAATGGCGTTGGCAATCTCGATGTTGTCGCTGTCCAAATTGACATTGTAGGCCACCAGCGGCATTCGCGCCCCGACAGCGGTCACCCCGGCGGTGGGGTGGATTTGAGCCGGCCCGAAATCCGGTTTCCATTCCGGCTGCTTTATCTTTTCAGCCATGCCCTCATATTGTCCCTTGCGGATGGTGGCCAGGTTTTGCCGTGCGGGGCTGCTGGCCGAGCGTTCATACAGAAAAATGGGAAGCGCATATTGTCGGGCCGCTTCCCGTGCGACTTCTCTGGAAAAGGCGATGGCATCTTCCATGCTGATGTTTCTGATCGGAATGAAGGGAACCACGTCGATGGCCCCCATCCGCGGATGCTGGCCCTGGTGGGAATTCATATCGATGGCCTCGATGGCGCTGCCCATCGCCGCGATGACGGCTGTTTTCAGGGCCTGCGGCTCGCCGACCACCGTAACCACCATGCGATTGTGATCTTCATCTGTCTGATAGTCGAGAAGCTTGACCCCCTTTTGTCCCCGGAAGGGCGCCACGATTTTATCGATGTTTTTCGAATTGCGGCCCTCGCTGAAATTGGGCACACATTCCATTATCTTTTTCATGCCGGACATATCACACGACCTTTTCTAATTGCATTGTTTATTCAAGTATCACGCCCTAAAATAAATCCGAATTCCTAATTTCGAAATTCGAAACAAACTCAAATTACCAAAATTCAAAAAACTTGAACAGGGTTGCGACAAAAAAAGTATTGAATCCTTCCATTGTTTTGGTCATTGGAACATTTGAATTTAGGATTTGTTTCGGGTTTCGTGCTTCGAGTTTCGAATTTAAGTAGATTTACTTTTTTTATCTTTGAATTTTTCCGTGACCAGCTTTTCGATCATCTTATCATCGGCCAGATAGGGTATGGTAATATGATCTGCGCCTTTACGCATCTGATTATACTGAATGCTGGTGTCGATTGAATTTTCATTGCGGGCCCAGGCCCGGCGGGCGACACCCCCCATGACATCCCAGAGGATCGCGCGGCGGATGACGGCATCGACCCGCTCGCTGCCGTCTAAAACCAGTCCGAAACCCCCGTTGATGGCATTGCCGATGCCCACGCCGCCGCCGTTGTGCAGGGCCACCAGGCTCATCCCCCGGGCGGCATTGCCGGCATAGCAGTGAACCGCCATATCGGCGGTGATATTGCTGCCGTCTTTGATGTTGGCGGTTTCCCTGAAAGGAGAGTCCGTACCGCCCGTATCGTGGTGATCGCGGCCCAGCATCACCGGACCGATTTCACCCTTGCGGACCATGGCGTTGAATTTCAGAGCAATGGTCATGCGCCCCATGGCATCCTGATATAAAATCCGGGCCTTGGTCCCGACCACCAGCTTGTTTTTCTGAGCATCCCGAATCCATACGTAATTATCGCGATCCTGAAATCGCCGTTCGGGGTCGATGCATTCCATGGCCGCCCGGTCGGTTTTTGCCAGGTCTTCATCTTTTCCGCTCAGGCAGACCCATCTGAAGGGACCATAGCCGTAATCAAAAAGTATCGGCCCCATGATGTCTTCGACATAGGATTGGAAGACGAACCCGTCAATGGGGTTCTTGCCGTTTTTGCAGATTTCGCTGACGCCGGCGTCGAAGACGGCTTTGAGAAAACTGTTGCCGTAATCAAAAAAATAGGTGCCGCGATCCGCCAGGGTTTTGACGAGCTCATAGTGGCGCCGCAGGCTGGCGTCGACCATTTCCCTGAATCCGGCATGGCCGGAGCGCAGCAGCTCGGTGCGCTCCTCAAAGGAAACCCCCTGGGGGCAATAGCCGCCTTCATACACTGCATGGCAGGAGGTCTGATCCGATAACAGATCGATCTTGATTTTGTGATTGACGGCATATTCCAGCAGGTCGACAATATTGCCGTAAAAGGCGATCGCAATGCTCTTTTTTTGCTGCTGACATTCAGCAGCAACCGTAAACGCTTCGGCTGGCTCCTCCGTTACCCGGTTCACCCATCCCTGCTTGAGCCGGGTTTCAATCCGGGAATAATCGACTTCGGCAATAATACCCACCCCGTTGGCGATTTCGACGGCCTTGCCCTGGGCGCCGCTCATGCCCCCGAGACCGGAAGAGACGAATAAACGGCCGCTTAGATTCTGATCGGCCGCTATGCCGAGTTTGTCGCGGCCGGCATTGAGAATGGTGCTGTAAGTCCCGTGCACAATCCCCTGGGGCCCGATATACATCCACCCCCCGGCGGTCATCTGGCCGTAGTTGGAAACGCCCAGGGCCGCGGCCCGGGTCCAGTTTTGCGGATCGTCAAAACAGCCCACCATCAGGCCATTGGTAATGATCACCCGCGGTGCGTGCGGCGAGGAAGTGAACAAACCCAGCGGGTGGCCCGAATCCATAACCAGCGTTTGCTCTTGATTCAGCGCTTGGAGGTACTTTTTGATCAGATGATACTGCATCCAGTTCTGGCAGACCTGTCCGGTTTCCCCGTAGGTCACCAATTCGTAGGGGTAAAGGGCGACATCGAAGTCCAGGTTGTTGTCGATCATGACCTGAAATGCCCGGCCCTCGATGCAGGAGCCCCGGTATTCATCGACCGGCCGGCCTTTGATATGGCCTGGCGGTCGAAATCGGTACCCGTAAATTCTGCCCCGGGACAGCAGCTCGTCCAGAAATTCGGGTGCCAGCTGTTGATGCCATTTTGGCGGGATGTAGCGCAGGGCGTTTTTTAAGGCCAGTTCAGTGTCTTGCCGATCGAGTGTAAACCGGCGGGCCGGTGCGCGGCGGATGCCTTCGGCAAACGGCGGCATCTCAGGCAGGTCATCATACAGGTCTTCCAGTTTAATCGTCATTGCCTCTGAAATTTTTTTATTATTGTACATGGCCATTTTCCTTAACGCGTGTCGTCTCTGGCGATGCCCAGGACTTCCCGGCAATATTGAATGCTGCGCT
>JASFGN010000559.1:0-3226 GCA_050123735.1 Desulfobacterales bacterium
TTATCATGTTTTTGGTTTCCATCACCCAGGACGCCCGATTGCATAACATCATTTTCTGGTTAATGGGGGATTTATCCGCTTCCGACCTGCCGCAGGTGGCTATACTGGGTGCGATCCTGATCCCCTGTTTTGTTATTGTTTTTGTGTTTTCACATGCCATGAACCTGCTGATGATGGGCAAAGATATGGCCCTTTCCATGGGCATCAACATAAAGGCGGTAACCCTTGTCCTGCTGATCGTGACCTCTTTTATGGTCAGCGCAACCGTCAGCTTCAGTGGCCTGGTGGGATTTGTCGGTCTGGTCATTCCCCATTTATTGCGCCTGCTTCTGGGCCCCGACCATCGCTTTTTGGTGCCGGCGTGTCTGTTTGGCGGAGCGGCCTATCTGGTGCTGTGTGATCTGCTTGCCAGAACCCTGCCGCAACAGGGTGAGATGCCCGTCG
The DNA here is from genome assembly GCA_050123735.1 of Desulfobacterales bacterium. Lineage (GTDB taxonomy): Bacteria > Desulfobacterota > Desulfobacteria > Desulfobacterales > JAHEIW01 > JAHEIW01. The sequence continues at coordinate 445 of JASFGN010000559.1, forward strand.
GGGTGATCACGGCTTTGATCGGCGCGCCGCTGTTTATCATTCTGTTAAAAAGGTCGCGAAAATGAAATCCGCTTTCGCTGTTAACAACCTGAGCTATGCGTACGGCAGCCAACCGGTTCTGCAGCGCCTGTCCTTCTCGATTGACCGGGGTGAGATCTTTATCATCATCGGGCCCAACGGGGCCGGCAAAACCACTTTGATCAAGTTGATGGCCGGCATCATAAAGCGCCAAAGCGGCCAGATTGACGTATTGCAAAAACCGATTGGCAGCTTCTCACAAAAAAAACTGGCGCAGGTGCTCGCCTATGTCCCTCAGGGCCTGCCGGTGGGTTTTCCCTTCAGCGTGGAAGAGACGGTTTTGCTGGGGCGCGCCCCCCACCAGAAGATCCTGGGCCTGGCCTCTGAAGAGGATCTGGAAATTGTGCGTCAAACAATGACATTTACCGAGGTTGACCATCTTGCCCGGCGCAAGCTGGATCAGCTCAGCGGCGGCGAGCAACAGCGTGTGCTAATCGCCCGGGCCCTCTGTCAGCAACCGCAGGTGATCCTGCTGGATGAACCCACCGCATCGCTGGATTTATCCCATCAAATCCGAATTATGGACCTGATGGAAAAGCTCAAAGCCGAAAAAGGGGTAACCGTGGTCATGGTTTCCCATGATGTCAATCTGGCATCCATGTATGCCGATCAGCTGCTGTTGCTCAAAGCAGGAGAAATCGTGCGCATGGGAACACCCCGTGCGGTTTTGAACTTCGAAACGCTGGAAGAAACGTATAATTGTCAGCTGCTGGTCGACAGCAGCCCGTTGGGAAATTTGCCGCGTGTGACGCTGGTGCCGCGTAAATTTTTAAAACCGTAAATCGCCGCAAGGCGGCGACATACGGATCTTGAGAACGGAAGGAGAAACGTAAATGAAGCGGTATGTCCGGGAAATCCTGTTGGGTATATTATTCGGAGTGATGGTATCAAATGCGGCCACAGCAGAATCTGAAAAGAAGGATGCCGTTCCCATCATGGATGAAACCGTGGTAACGGCCACCCGCACCGAGACGCCGGTGAGAGAATTGGGGGTTTCAACGACGGTGGTTACCGAAGAACAGATCAAGGAACGTCAAGCAACTGATGTGCTGGATGTTTTACGAACGGTCCCCGGGTATAATATCGTGCGCAACGGCGGCCGGGGAGGCACCACGTCTCTTTTTCCGCGCGGTGGTGAAGATAATTTTACAAAGGTATTGATCGACGGGGTGAGCGTCAACCTGGGGGGTGGCGCCTATGATTTCGGTTCTTTGCTGACCGAAAATTTTGAACGGATCGAAATTGTCCGCGGGCCACAGAGCGCATTATACGGATCGGATGCCATTGGCGGGGTGATCAATTTTATCACCAAACCCGGTGAGGGCAAGCCGTCACTGCGAGCCTCGACTTCAAATGGAACCTACTTGAAGGGGGATAAGAATTACATCGGCGAGCAGAGTGTCGGCTTTACGGGGGGCAATGAATGGATCGGGGCCAGTCTGGCATATGCCCGGGCGGATGATAACGGCTACCTGGATGTCAACCAGGATTACTGGAACAATACCTTCAGTGGCCGCATTGATGTGTATTCCCTGAACAATCTGGATGTCACTTTCACCGGGCGTTACGAAAACTCAAAATTAAAGTTTCCGACTGAGGATGCCGGTGACAAATATTCCCCGCTGGATCCCAATCAAGATCTGAAAAACGATGATTGGGTGAGCGGCATAAACGTTCAATACCAGATGCTGACATGGCTGGAGCATGCGCTGCTGTTCGGCTACCACAAAAATAAACAAGATTATAATGACCCGGAAGATCCGACGGCGGACGCCTTTGGCGCATTTTACTCGGACACCGAGGAGAAACGCTACTCGATTGATTATCATTTTAATATTCGATATCCGTCAAGCGAAACGGTTCGGTCGACGTTTACGGCCGGATTTGAATATACGGATGAAGATTACGACCAACAAACCCGATCAATCTTCCTGGGAGTAGAAACAAAAGATAGTTTGAGCAAGGGTCGAGACAACCGGGGGTGGTATGCCCAGGAACAGCTGTCTTTTTTTGATCGTTTGTTTTTGACTGCCGGGGTGCGTTATGAAGACAACAGCGAATTCGGCAATGAATTTGTTCCGCGTGGTTCGGTTGCCTATGAATTAAAGCAAACCGGAACGGTGTTTCGGGGGGCGGCCGGAAAAGGGTTCAAGGCGCCCACGTTTACCGAACAGTTTTCCCAGGGCTTTGCCACCGGCAATCCGGACCTGGACCCGGAAAAATCCTATTCCTGGGAAGTGGGTGTCGATCAGGTGCTTTTCAATAATAAGCTTGTTTTCGGTGCCACCTACTTTTATCAGACATTTGACGACCTGATCACCTTTATTGACCAACCGGACCCGGAACCGGATTTTGAAAACATCCAGGAAGCTGAAAGCCGGGGTATCGAGTTGATGCTATTATGCACTCCCGGCTATGGCTTTACCGTTGGCGGCAACTATACCTATCTGCATACCGAGGTTAAAGATGATGGTGGCGTGGGGGGACCCAGCTCGCCGTTTGAGGAAGGCAAGGATCTTTTACGTCGGCCAAATCACACGGCTTCCGGCTATATAAACTGGCTCTGGCAGGGATTTCAAATTCGGTTCGACGGCCTGTATGTGGGTGAGCGCGATGATCTTGATTTCCGAACGTTTCCGGCCAATCGGGTGACCCTGGATGATTATTTCGTTGTCGATCTGGCGACCTCCTATACGTTTGATCT
>JASFGN010000560.1:0-3223 GCA_050123735.1 Desulfobacterales bacterium
CAGAGGCGGGATAAAGCGTTTGAAATTTTAAGTGCCTAAAGTTAGGATTTATCTGCAATCTGCATCTGTATTTAAAAATTGACAGAATTCCATAACTTTAGGCACTTTAAGCATTTTAGATCATTTTAGGCATTTAGTCAGATACGGGCTTCTGCTCATCAACCGGCACCCTGAACGTGCCGTTTAAAATCTTCTGTTCAAGATCCCTGACTTCTTTGATCACGTTTGCAGGCAGTGTTTTTTCAAATGAATGAAATGGGGCCAGGCGGGCGCCGCCTTTGGCCATCATCGACCATTCTCCCAGATCCATGGACACCCAGGCCTTTTTCTGGACCATTTCGATGCAGAACTTGATGGTGGGGTACATATCCCATACCGGACCGGTAATCACCACATCGGGTGCCAGTTCATTTTGATCCGACATGTTGCCGAAGGCCAGCACGCCTTTTTCTTTGGCGGCTTCAAATACACCGAAGCGTTCGGCAAAAATGAGGTCCGCACCCGCCTCGATCTGAGCAATGGCTGCTTCTTTGGCCTTGGGCGGATCAAACCAGCCGCCGATATAGGAGATTTTGACTTTAACCTTGGGGTTGACGCTCAGCGCACCGGCCTTGAACGCATTGACCAGTCGATTGACCTCTCCGATGGGGATGGCTGCAACCACACCGAGAGTATTGCTTTTGGTCAGCCGGCCGGCAATGACGCCGCACAGGTATGAGGGCTCGTGAATCCAGTTGTCAAAAACCGAAAAATTCGGCGCCACCGGGCCGAACTCGGATCCGAAAGCAAAGGCAATATTCGGATAATCTTTGGCGACTCTTCTGGCCGGCTCTTCGCCTGCCAGGAAGGCATCACCGACAATCAGGTCAAATCCTCTTTCCGCATACTCCCGCAGCACTTTTTCAAAATCGGCAGCGGCAATTTTTTCGGTAAACTCATATTCGATGTTGCCCATTTCTTTTTTGGCTTTCAGGCAGGCCTGGTGAATAACACCATCCCACGGTTCTTCGATTGCCGTCTGAAAAATGGCTGCGATTTTAAATGGCTTGGCCTGGCTGGGGCTGAAGACAAATATGATCGCTAACATCACCATCGTGGTAATCCATATTGCTTTTTTCATGCACATCCTCCTTTCATTTTTTTGTGTTTTAAGGCAGTTGATATATGGGTTCGTGTTGTCTCTGTTTGGGTCGGTGCTATTTGCGGTAAGGCGTTACAGGTGAAAAGGCGATCAATGCTTTGGGCGGTGGAAACAACTGCGGGAGATACGTTCCATTGCTTCCGATACTTGCGATAAGGTGTCGCCTCCATAGTCGCACGGCTTCCGGCAGTCATGATATTGGGGTAAGTTTTCATGGTACCATAGAGGAGCAGTTTGTGTTTGTCAATAGACGGCTATGGTACTGAATTTCATCCGTTTTTGGACCGAATGGCGCTTATGCTCCGGCGGGCGCGGCTTTGTGAAATGGCTCCGCTTTTAATCCGGCACATCAGCTCCGACGATGCCGCTTTCGCGCATCTTTGGGGGAAAAAAATATTTGAACAATGGGCTTGATTTTTTTATAAAACTTGTTAGTCTTCTGGTATTAAAAAGGTGCGCTCTGGTTTGGCGGGCCGGTTTCATTCAGGGGAAAGTTCCATTTGTCAAAGTGGCACCCTGCAGTATGAAACTATGAAAAACTTTTAATCTAGGAGGGTGTTATTATGGCCAATGGAATTGTAAAATGGTTTAATAGCAGTAAAGGCTATGGCTTCATCGAGCAGGAAGACGGACCGGATGTATTTGTACATTATTCCGGCATCAACTCATCCGGGTTCAAATCTCTGAATGAAGGCGACCAGGTGACGTTTGATATCGAGGAAGGCCAGAAAGGGCCGGCTGCGGTAAATGTCACTGTAGTTTAATTGCATTTCCAAGCGAATTGAGGGCGTTTCGTCTAATGTTGATGAGACGCCCTTTTTTTATTGTTTTTCGGGTCAACCGTGTGCCTCCTTTGAATTAAATTCCATAGGTATTTTCCTGCTTGCAATAAGTGTCCGGCCAATTTAGAATTAGGCATATTTGATCGTCCAACTGAAAGGATGGATTGATGAAAACCTCGCTGCATATGTGTTTGCTCGTAATCCTATCGCTACTGGCGCTTGCCGCCACCTGCCTGGCGGAGCAGATTAAATTTGCTGACTGGGTGGGAATCGAAGAGCCCGATCCGGAAACGAAAAAGAATCACAAAAGAATCGGCACGTATGCCGGGGACGGCAACAGCTCTGTATGGCTGGCGGTATCTGCATCCGCTAAGGACCGACTTGAATTGACCCTGATGTCGGATCGCACGATCGTGTCTGATTATTTTTCATACCGGATTGACAGAGTTGACACGCTGGCGCTGCGCTCGGGCATAAAGGGTTGCAACGGCAACTGCCTGACGGATGAAGTGGAAAAAAACGGTGAGCTTATCCGAATCATGCGGCGCGGACTGCGAATTAAGGTTGAATTCGATGCTGCGCCGGATCTTACCCGGCAGCCCTCCTTTTCCCTGCAGGGGTTCAGCAGAGCCTATCAATGGCTGCTTGCCGATTGAATTTTCAGGCTTCCGACTTCGCTCTACGAGCTATGTCGGGACAAGTCGACCCCACAGGTCGCCGCGACAAGTCGTCGCGGCAGGCAGAATGCAGAAGCTAAAGATCAGATAACAGGCGAACAAAATATTTTTGTCCAGGTATGTTTATCGTCTCACTAATTTGCCGCACTAGTTAAATGCTGGTGGACGTTGGAGATCCCACAAATTTTATGTCTCCACTAAGGTCTGCGGTACGCAGCATTTAGCAAAACTTTCATTTATTTAAGAAATGGCTGTATGAATTGGAATTTTGAAGGCTTTGAATTAATTGCGATATACAACCCATATCCCTATTTTCCCATCATTACGCGATAACACAATATATTGTGGCGGCTCGCTAACGCTTCAAATTATAAATCGTTTATATTTTTTTATGCAATCTCCATATTACCATAATTTCAGGCGCAGGCACGCTATCTTTATCTTTAGGCATGCCGAAATTCCTTACATTTACAAAATCTGTGCGATAAAAATTTTTATTGCATATACAGACCCGTTCTTTTATTGCATTTGACAAGCCAGGGATATCGAGTCGATGGAGGGAAAACTTGCTTATGACGGTGCCTAAAACAATTTCTGTTTTTACGGGTATCCTGGCCCTTTTG
>JASFGN010000561.1:0-3206 GCA_050123735.1 Desulfobacterales bacterium
TTACCATCCACAAACACATTAAATACGTTGGGTTTAACCAGCTCCATGCCCACCATTTCAAACGGATGGGAAAAGGAAAGGGCTATGTTTACAGTTCGGGTGTCATCCTGCATCACCATCGTATCGGAGGGAATCAGCATACCAAAGTGCGCCAGTGAAGCAGACGCCGATATAAAAATAATGTTTAGAAAAACAGCTAAAAAGACAGACTTCCGCATTTCTTCTCCTTAATTTTCATGCAACATTCAAGTTAAGGCCCCTCTATCAACTTTTTGTACGCAGAGGATCCCCTGATATTATCCAGATCCGCATCATTTTTGATGCTTTCCCAATTCGTGTACCCTTTGTTGATTGCCTTTTGCAACCATTGAATCGAATCATTGACACGATTCAGCCGCGAATACATACAGGCAATATTATAGTGGATCTCGGCATCGTCCGGTGCATAGTTCAGTATATCCATAAATACCGTTAGCGCTTTGTAATATTCTTTGTTTGCCGCTGTAACCAGAGCCAGATTGTTGAGGGCCGGCAGAAATTTTGGATTCAACTGAAGCGCCTGTTTATATTGTTGCAATGCCTGTTGCTGGTCGCCCTTGCGGAAATACAGATTGCCCAATTTAAAGTGCAATTCGAAATTTTCAGGTTCTTCTTTCAGTAATGCCTGCAGACGTGCTATTTCGGTTTCAAGTTCCTTTTGGATGGACACAGCTCTTTTTAAGTTGTTTTCAGCCATCTTAAAGTCCGGCTTTAATTGTAATGCCCTTTGAAATTGGTGCATGGCTGCTTCTATTTTGCCTTCATGCATCAATGCGATTCCCAGATTGTTGTAAACTTCAACGAGGTTCGGGTCGATTTGCAGTGCGGCCAGATAATGGCGAATCGCTTTTTCGGTTTCACCCCGATTCATATAGATGCTGCCCAGATCGTTGTGCGCGGCTACGGTATCGGGCTCAAATTGTATGGCCTGGTAATAATGGGTCAGCGCCTCATCCAGCCGTCCTTTTTCTATCAGGGCGCGTGCCAGGTTAACATGTGCCGGGGCATAGTGCGGCCTGATTTCTAAAGCGCTTTGGAAATGCTGGGTGGCCTCTTCTGTTCGGCCCTTTTTTGCCAGGATGCTTCCGATGTTGGTGTGTGCTTCAGGCAGGTTCGGTTTGAGCTTCAGCGCCGGTTTATAATGGTCGAAAGCCTCATCCACTTTGTTTTGCTGCTCGAGTGCTTTGCCCAGATTGACATGGGATTCGGCCAAATTCGGGTTAATTTCAAGGGCGCGTTTGTAAAACGGGACTGCCTCCTCGCTGCGGTTTTGTTTTGAATATGCAGCACCCAGATTAAAATGCGGCCTGGCTTTATTCGGAGATTTTTTGATCACATCGCTCCATAAAGAGATTTCGCTTTCCCATACGCGGTTGCGCTGATAGGTCCCGACCGCAAGCACCGCCACCAGAAGGGCGAGCAGACTCATTTTAAGCCAGTCTAACGTGATATATCGATAAACAAGAACGACCGGAATCAAGCCAACCATCATGGTGGGCAAATAATTACGATGTTCAAATATAATGGCCAACGGGAGGATGGAAGACTCGATGAGATGGTTTGCAAAAAACCAGAGGATACAAAAGGAAATCAGGCGTTCTTTTTTGGCCAGATACAAAGCCAATGCAACCATGCCGCCGATGGCAATCAGGCAAAGCAGCGTTGAGATCGGATCGATCAAAGACCGAGACAGTGCCAGATCGTAATCCAAGTTCAGCCTGCCGGAAAGGGGCAACAGAATCAGGCTGATGTAAAGGAGAATGACTCGAAATTGGGTCAGCAGCCGTTGTGCGACGCTAAATTCATGCTGGGCATAATCATGGAGACTTTTAATCTTTTCCCAGGGGCTGAAACCCGTATAAACCAAAAAAAGAAGTATAAAAAATGCGATGACACCCAATAGATATTTGAGATTTCTGCGAAACCATTGTTTGCTCAGACCCTGGAAAAAGAACCATTCGTAGAGAAACACGCATAGCGGCAGAACAGCGCTTATCTGCTTGCACCCCAGAGAAAGCAACCAGGATGCTGCCGAAACAATCCACCACAGCAGTGTTTTGCGTCTGTTTTCAGCCAGTCTTCCATAAGCATAAAATAAAAGCGAAAGGATAAAAAACAGGGATGCCATACTGGTCATCCGCTGTACGATGTAGGTCACCGACTGGGTTTGAATCGGGTGAACCAGCCAGATCAGCGCTGCAAAAAAGGCCAACATATCGGTGTGTGTGTAACGGCTTTGCAGAGTCGGAATCCTGAATGTGGTTTTTATGAAAAGGTACAGGCAGAAACCGGCCAGTATATGAATCGATATGTTGAGCACATGATATCCGAACACGTCGTATTGGTGCAGACTGTGGTTTAACGCAAAACTGATGAAAGCAATCGGACGTGATTTGGAGCTGTCGAAACCCGCTTTGATGATCCGGGGTATTGAGAATTCGCCAACCCGAATGACCGGGTTTTCTTCAATTCGGATCAAATCGTCCAGAATGAAGGGGGAGGTAAATGTGTTGGAATAAATGACAATCACAAACACGGTGAAAAAAATGAAAACGAGAAACGATTTCACTGAAGAAACCGGTGTTGCGGGTAGGGCCGAAAACAAACCCGCTGGCGGCTTCTTAACTTTATCATTTTGGGAAGTGCTCATAAACAGTAACCCGGCAAATCACATTTAAATTTTAAATTGCATCGTAATCCCACAGAGAGAGCAGGTCTTTTTTTAAAAAATCGCCCAATTTTTCAACTTCAGATTTGCATTTTTGCATGAGTTCCAGTTTGAATGCTTCATCCAGGTCTTCTCTGGGCGCGTATTTTACCAATTTATTTTTATAAAAATTCTTCAGCCCGGCATATGTGTCATCGGAAAATAAAAGTCTGAGTGTTTTACGGAAATACGGTGAGTCCAGGGTGTATTTTTTTAATAGCGGCCATCTCAGTTGCTTATTGGGATTGACGATATCAAAATCCGGCGAAAAATCGGGATCGATGCCTAAAAATTCCAGGACTTCTCTATAAATTCCCGGCGTATTCATTTTGAAATCATCGAAAATAATTATTTTGATTTGGGCCGGATCGAAACAGGCGTAAAATCGATTGATTTGTGCTGTAAACTTTACAAACTCAGAATATAATAACCATGAAGGCGTGATGACGCGCCCGGCAAA
>JASFGN010000562.1:0-3204 GCA_050123735.1 Desulfobacterales bacterium
CAGAAAACGCCGCGCCTAAATTGAAATGCGGTCGAGCTTTGCCGGGAGATTTTTTAACCACATCACTCCACAGGGTAATTTTGTTCTCCCACACCCGGTTGCGCTGATAAGTCCAGACACAAAGACCAAGGACCACAACGCTCAGCAACCCGATTTTTATCCAGTCCGGTTTGATATATCGGTAGGCCAACACCACCGGGATCAGGCACACCATCATGGAAGGCAGGTAATTGCGATGTTCAAAAATAATGGCCAATGGCAGAATCGAAGACTCGATGAGATGGTTTGTAAAAAACCAGAGTATGCAAAAGGAGATCAGGCGTTCTTTCTTGGCCAGATGCAGAGCCGCTGCAATCATGCCGATGATGGCAAGCATCGCAAACAGTGTAGAAATCGGATTGATCAATGACTTGGATATAGCAAAATCATAATCCAGATTGAGTCTCGAGGGCATGGGAAAGAAAATCAGGCTGATATAATGGATAACGACCCGAAATTGGGTCAGGAATCGCTCGGTAATGGTAAACTCATCCTGGGCATAATCATGGAAACTCTGGATTTTCTCCCAGGGGCTGAAGCCCGTGTAGATTAAAAAAATGAGAATAAAAAATGCGCCGATCGCTAAAAGATATTTGAGACTCTTCTTGAACCATTCTTTATTGAGATCTTGAAAAAAATACCATTCATACAGAAAGATTAAAAGCGGCAGCATCGCGGTGGTCTGCTTGCACCCTAATGACAGCAGCCAGGATGCTGCAGAAGCAATCCACCACAACAGAGTTTTACGTCTGTTTTCAGCCAGTCTTCCATAAGCATAAAATAAAAGCGAAAGGACAAAAAACATGGAAGCCAGACTGGTTGTCCGCTGAACGATATAGGTCACCGACTGTGTCTGAAGCGGGTGGACCAGCCAGAGTAAAGCTGCAAAAAAGGCGATAAGGTCGGTGTGTTGATAACGGGCCTGGATAACCGGAATGCTGAATGTGGTTTTTAAGAAAAGATATAGAAAAAAACCGGTTAATACATGAATCGATACATTAAACAGATGATAACCCAACACATCGTATTGATGCAAACTGTGGTTTAAGGCAAAACTGGTGAAGGCAACCGGGCGCATTCGGGAGCTCTGAAAACCGGCTTTCACAATTTTTACCGGTGACAGCTGGTCCACTCGTATGGCGGGATTATCTTCGATCTTTCTTAAATCGTCCAACGCAAACGGCGAATTGAATGTATTCATATAAATCACCAGCGTAGTCGCTGTAAAAGAAACGATTATCAGAAAGGATCGAATCAGAGAAAATTGTTTTATGTTGAAAAGCCCCATAGGCGGCTCCCATTTCTTGGTGGATTTCTTTTTGAAAAGCGCGCAAGCTTATATTGTCTGAATTTAAGATGACTCTATATGTTATGGTAACCCCATATAGCAACCAGATCTATTTTTAAAAATTCGCTTAATTTTTCAACTTCGGGTTTGAAACCCTGCATTAATTCCAGTCTGGAAGTCTCATCCAGATCTTCTCTGGGCGCATATTTTACCAATTTATTTTTATAAAAATCCTTCAGCCCGGCATATGTGTTATCGGAAAATAAAAGTCTCAGCGTTTTGCGAAAATACGGTGAGTCAAGGGTGTATTTCTTTAAAAGCGGCCATCTCAGTTGCTTATTGGGATTGACGATATCAAAGTCCGGCGAAAAATCGGGATCGACGTCTAAAAATTCCAAAACTTCTTTATACATTTTCGGCGTATTCATTTTGAAATCATCGAAAATAATTATTTTGATTTGGGCCGGATCGAAAGAGGCGCAGAAACGATTGATCTGCGCTGTGTATTTTACAAACTCAGAATAAAATAACCATGAAGGCGTAATGACGCGCCCGGCAAATCCGCGCCCTTCCCTTCGATCTTTTTCGGCCTCGATAGCTGTTTTAAAATCCTGGTGATGCTCGCCGAGTGCGAATCTGGCAGCTGAATGGAAAGAATGCAGGAATTGGGTGGGCTCTCTGAACATCATGATAATTTTGGCTGCAGGATTATAATGTGAGATCTCCCGGGCTGCTGTTCGGGAACACAAATATGTTGCCGAGGCTTCACCGGCGATTTTTTCATGTGTCCATTTTTTATAAAGCCGCAAATATTGATTTTCGGTTCTGTATGGAAAATAAAGCCTTTTTTTATGAAAGCGGTCACTCTCGTTGCGAAAATCACTGGAAAAAAAGTTGGGCTCTTTAATCGCCGTCATGAAAATATCAGGATGCTGCCTTAAATAGGAATGCAGCGAAGAGGTGCCCGATCTCGGATGCCCGACAATAAATAAATTAGGTGTTTTCATAAAAAGCGGCTGCCTATCCGAATCACTTTCTTTTATTCTTCGAAAGATTTAATCGCTGGCGAATATAACATTGGGGATGGGTAAGAAAACGCCACATTCGATAAATAGATGGGTTGTAACCTTGATAAAGTTCTTCCTCAGAGAGTTCTTCTTTGGGATAAAAATATCGCAAGGTTCTTGTTCGGTTGTAGTTTTTATCGACGATTCTCAACGCCTGGTTCTCATTGCCGCACCAGCAATGATATCTGGGACAAAGGGTATCATCGGTTTTGAATTGAATATCGTTTTGAAGGATATTGCCCATTTTATATCGGTCTTTGAGAAAAGGGAAAACGATATTGCTTATCCTGTTTTTGATGCCCAGACACGGGAAAATATCTCCTTCATGATCGATATGGATATAGTTTCGACCCGCTGAGCATTGCATGCCTTTTGTACTTGTCGAATTAACAAGCAATTGATAGCTGTGAGGCGTAAACCAGAGATCCCGCAGTTGTTCGAGCTCTGCGGGTGTATAATCGCGCGGATACGAAGGGTAGTTGAGACCCAATCTGCCCCAATTGACCCCCAGAAACCAGCCTTTGTTACGACGCGGTTTGTTATCATTCGTTATGGCCTTGCCAATAAGCGCATTTATGATAAACGGCACACCGATTTCATCACAGCGCGCTTTGTATTCTCTCAGGTATTGAATGCGCCCGGGAACAGCGACATTGCCGACATACAGCAATACGCCATTTTCCTTTAAACGTTTAACTTTGCCGAAAAAGGCATCAATATTTTTTATAACCGTATCGTGTAAAGTGCACCCCATGCCCAGTTTGGCCGTATCAACTGAATCGATAAAGGGGCCGATTATTTTTTCATAGC
>JASFGN010000563.1:0-3200 GCA_050123735.1 Desulfobacterales bacterium
GTGCACAAACAGCATACGTGTTGTGGCTTAACCCAAATGCGGTCTTACATTTTTACGACAGGTAATCTTTATGGCTTTAGAAATCGAAAGCTTTGCCGAAGATTTTGACCCGCGCTTTAAAATTTTCCATGAACTGATGGCCCGCAAGGTCAGGGATATTTTGCTGGTCTCCACCCCTTACGACGCCTGGATTCTGGAAGAAGACTGTCGTCTGTCCGAACGCATTATTCATGAATATCGCGGCCTGAACCTGAGCAATCCGCCGCGCTTTACCTGGGTTTCCACCGCCCAGGAAGCCCTGGCAATGTTGAATCTTAAGAAATTTGACATGGTCATCTCCATGAGCCAGCTGGCGGATATGGATGTGTTTACCCTGGGTGCAGAAATCAAAAAAAAGGCTCCCGATTTGCCGGTTATTTTGTTGGCCCATGATTCTCTGCCGTCACCGGCCCAGAAATGCATGCCGGATTTTAGCGGACTGCCGGTGATTGACCGCTGCTTCGTCTGGTCGGGCAATACCGATATTCTGGTGGCTCTGGTCAAAAGCGCTGAAGACCGCCTCAACGTCGAGCACGATACCGAATTTGCCGGCATCCGGGTCATCCTTTTTGTGGAGGATTCTCCGGCCTACATTTCTTCTCTGCTGCCCGTGCTCTATAAAGAACTGGTCGGCCAGACACAGGCCATAATGGAGTACCGGCACCACGAAGAGCATAAACTGCTGACCATGCGGGCACGGCCCAAAATCCTGGTGGCCGAAAGCTTCGAGGAGGCCTTGCAGCTGTTTAAAAAATTTGAACCCTACATCCTGGGTGTGATCTCAGATGTTCGTTTTCCGCGCAATGGTGTCCTCGATGAAAATGCCGGAGTGACCTTTCTATCCCAGATCAAAAAAGAACGCTTCGATATTCCGCTGCTGCTGACCAGTTCTGAATCCTCGAATGCCGAAAAGGCCAAAAGCGTGCCGGCCGCCTTTGTCGATAAAAATTCGCCCAGCCTGCATGCCGAGGTGCGCTCGTTTTTCGTGGATCAGCTGGGATTCGGCGATTTTGTCTTTCGCAAACCCGATGGCCGCGAAATAGCCCGTGCGCCCAATCTGCGCAAATTTGAAGAGCTTTTGGCCACCATCCCCGAAGACAGCTTTGTTCATCATTGCAGCCGCAATGATTTATCCAGGTGGCTGTTTGCGCGCACCGAAATTGTACTGGCATCTAAAATGCGCCCGCTGCGCTATGATGACTTTGCCAGCGTTGAAAGCCACCGCGAGTACCTGATTTCAATGATTCAAAGCTGGCGCAAGCGGCGCCAAAAAGGCGTGGTGGTAAACTTTGATTCCGGCGATTTTGATCCGGCTACCGAATTTTTTAAAATCGGCAAAGGCTCGCTGGGCGGAAAGGCGCGGGGTTTGGCCTTTGTTGCCAATTTGTTGCAACGGCTGCCGGCCATCCAGAAAAAATTTGAAAATGTCAATATCCAGGTTCCCCAGACCCTGGTGGTGACCACCGAAGGCTTTGATGCCTTCATCGAAGAAAATAAACTTAAGGAACTGGCCAAATCCAGTATACCGGATGCAGAAATTGCGCAGCTCTTTCTGAACGCCCATTTTCCGTCCTGGATCGCCGATGAGCTGAAGGCCTATCTTGAACGCATTTCCTACCCGCTGGCGGTTCGGTCGTCGAGCTTGCTGGAGGATGCGCAATTTCGCGCCTATGCGGGATTGTATCGAACCTATATGCTTCCCAATGATCATGCCGATCTCGACACCCGCCTGTTCCAGCTGATAAACGCCATCAAATTGGTGTATGCGTCAACTTACTTCAGAGACCCCAAGGCTTTTTCAAAACGCGTGGGACACCGCACCGAAGAAGAGAAAATGGCCGTCATCATTCAGCAACTGGTCGGAGAAAAATACGGCCAATATTTTTATCCGGCCATATCCGGTGTCGCCCAGTCGCACAATTATTACCCCTTTGCGAAAATGAAGCCCGAAGAAGGCATTGCGACGGTAGCCCTGGGTTTGGGTAAGACGGTCATGGAAGGTGGAAAAGCCCTGCGCTTTTCACCAAAATATCCGCAACTATTGCCGCAACGATCCAGTGTCGATGATATCCTGGAAAACTCCCAGCAGTTTTTTTATGCCCTGAATATGGCAGGTGATGCACCGGAGGTGGGTATTTTAGAGGACGCCAATCTTGTCAAAAGAGATGTCAGCGATGCCGATGACGAAGCACCGGTAAAGCTCCTGGCCAGTACCTATATCCCGGAAGAGCATCGCATCCGGGATTCGGCTCACATGCCCGGATATCGGGTGTTGACCTTTGCGCAGGTTTTAAAATACGGCCAGTTCCCGCTGGCTGAGGTACTGGCGGAAGCGCTGGATTTAGGCCAGGAGGGAATGGGCTGTCCGGTGGAGCTCGAATTTTCAATCAATTTGTCGCGGGATCCGGAACAGAAATCGGAATTCGCCTTTTTGCAGCTCAGGCCGATGACAGCCCGTGCGGAACTGCTTCAGGTTGAAATCAGCGGCCATGAAATAGCGCGGTCGTTTTGTGTCTCGTCCCATGCATTGGGCAACGCTGAAAAAAAAGATATGGCCGATATCCTCTTTATAAAGCCCGCTGAATTTGATCCAGCCAAGACGCCCCAAATCGCCCGGGAGATTGGCGAGCTAAACGCCGGCCTGCTGAATGAATCCCGCAAATATTTGCTGGTCGGCCCGGGGCGCTGGGGCTCTGCCGATCGCTGGCTGGGAATCCCGGTGAGCTGGGCCGAAATTTGCGGCGTTGGGGCCATGGTCGAGACCGATTCAGAAAAATTAAAGGCCGATCCATCCCAGGGGTCGCATTTTTTTCACAATATCACCACGTTGGGCATCACTTATGCCACCGTTCTGGATGCCGATTCTGATTTTATCGATTGGGACTGGCTGACTGCCCAGCCGGTGGCCAATGAAACGACGCACGTGGCGCATGTGCGGTTGGACAAGCCGTTTACGCTCAAGGTGGATGGGCGTACGTCCAAATGTGTTATGTACCGCTAAAAGCGGATGGGTTCAATCGTCAAATCGTCGATTGGTCAAATCGTTAAAAGAAGCCGGTTAACCAACCCTTCACCCCCAATGAAATCGTTTTAAACACCATCGGTGGCGAAGATATCGGATTTTAAATCGACCCCAATGAAAAAAAAATTGCTAAAGGCGC